>JBEKWT010000147.1:0-7369 GCA_049512795.1 Occallatibacter sp. | reverse complement strand
CAACTTGTGCGCGAGGACTACTACACGTCCGTGCACATCGAAGAGTTCGAGATCGAGGCGCGCGACACCAAGCTCGGTCCGGAAGAGATCACGCGCGACATCCCCAACGTAAGCGAGCATGCGCTGCGCGATCTGGACGAGAGCGGAGTGATCCGCATCGGCGCACAGATCGGTCACGGCGACATCCTGGTAGGCAAAGTGACGCCCAAGGGCGAGACGCAGCTTACTCCGGAAGAGAAACTGCTTCGCGCGATCTTCGGCGAGAAGGCCGGCGACGTGCGCGATGCATCGCTGACCTGCCCTCCGGGAATCGAGGGCACGGTGGTAGACGTGCGCATCTTCAGCCGCAAGGGCCAGGAGAAGGACGAGCGCGCCAAGCTGATCGAAGGCGAGTACGTGGCCAAGCTGGAGAAAAACCTGGGCGACGAGATCCGCATTCTGACCGACGAGCGGTTGAAGCGGCTGGAAGCCATTCTGGGCGCCAAGGAGGTGCTGGCCGATCTGCACGACGAGCGGACCAACAAGCGTCTGCTGACCAAGGGCCTGATCCTGGACCGCGACACCATTGAGCGCATCTCGACAAAGAATCTGAAGCGCATCCGCTATGCCGATAAGGATCCGCGGGTGAACGAGCAGATCGACGAGATCGAGGAGATGACGTCGCGTCAGATTGAGGTGCTGCGCAAGATCACCAACGAGAAGGTGGCCAAGCTGCAAAAGGGCGACGAGCTGCCTCCGGGCGTGATCAAGCTGGTGAAGGTTTACGTGGCCATGAAGCGCAAACTGAGCGTGGGCGACAAGATGGCAGGCCGGCACGGGAACAAGGGCGTGATTTCGCGCATTCTTCCCGTGGAAGACATGCCGTATCTGCCCGATGGAACGCCGGTGGAGATTGTACTGAACCCACTGGGCGTGCCCTCGCGCATGAATGTGGGGCAGATTCTTGAAACGCACCTTGGCTGGGCTGCGCACGAGCTGGGCAAAAAAGTAGCCGAGCTGTTGAAGGCCAACTCCGGGGCCGAGTATGCGCGCGAGATGGCGAAGAAAGAATTCGCCGGTACCGCGGTGCTGCGGCAGCTTCTGGAGTTAGACGACGAGATGCTGATCCGGGTGATGCAGGGCATGAGCAAGGGCATCTGGTTCGGAACGGCGGTGTTTGACGGCGCGCAAGAGAGCGAAATCAAGGCGCTGCTGGCCTCGGCCGGCCTGCCTTCGTCGGGCAAGACCATGCTCTTCGATGGCCTAACAGGCGAGCAGTTCGAGCAGCCGGTGACAGTGGGCTACATTTACATGCTCAAGCTGTCGCACCTGGTCGACGACAAGATTCACGCGCGATCGATCGGGCCGTACTCACTGATCACGCAGCAGCCGCTGGGCGGCAAGGCGCAGTTTGGCGGGCAGCGGTTTGGCGAGATGGAGGTATGGGCGCTGGAAGCATACGGCGCTGCGTACATCCTGCAGGAGCTGCTAACCGCAAAGTCCGACGACGTGTATGGCCGCACCAAGCTTTACGAGGCCATCGTCAAGGGCGAAGCGGCGATCGAGCCGGGCGTGCCGGAGTCGTTCAACGTGTTAATTCGCGAGTTGCAGTCGCTGTGCCTGGACGTGGAATTGATCAAGCGCGCGGACCTGATTAAGAAGTTGCCCGCGCCGGAAGTTGCAGCGGTTGCGGACTAAGAAGCAGCCTCTCGCTGTCAGCTCTCAGCCTTCAGCTTTATCGAGGTTGAACTGACAGCCGGAGCAAAGTGGAGTCTGTTGTTAGCTGGAAGTTGTAAAGGCGACTCAGGCGCAAAAGAAGCTGAGAGCTGACGGCTGAAAGCTGATAGCTGGTTTTTCAGGGTCCTTCTTGAAAGCGGTAAACGCCGCTGCCCGGGAAGGAAGGATCCCAAAAGAATCCCGGGAGTAACCGCGGCGAGCAACAGAGAGCTCGCCAAGGAGGGTCGCCTTGTTCCGTTCGAACCCGTTTGAGCTTACCAGCCCCATTACCGACTTCGACGCCATCCGCATCATGCTGGCTAGCCCGGAGAAGATCCGCAGCTGGTCGCATGGCGAAGTTACCAAGCCGGAGACCATCAACTACCGCACCTTCAAACCGGAGCGCGACGGCCTGTTCTGCGCCCGCATTTTTGGCCCGGTAACGGACTGGGAGTGCCTGTGCGGCAAGTACAAGCGCATGAAGCACCGCGGAGTGATCTGCGACAAGTGCGGCGTTGAAGTGACGGTAAGCAAGGTGCGCCGCGAGAGGATGGGCCACATCGAACTGGCCTCTCCTTGTTCTCATGTGTGGTTTTTCAAGGGCTTGCCCTCGCGCATCGGCCACCTGCTGGACATTTCGCTGCGCGACCTGGAAGGCATTCTCTACTTCGAGTCCTATGTTGTGATCGATCCAGGCGACGCGCCGGTGCGCGAGCGCGAGATCATCAAGGACGAGACCAAGTTTCGCGAGCTCGACCAGCAGTTCCGGCCCTCCGGTTTCAAGGCCATGATGGGAGCAGAAGCCATCAAGGAATTGCTCAAGCGCGTAAACATCGACGAGCTGGGAGTGGAGCTGCGCGAGCGGATGAAGACTGAGACCTCGGCGCAGAAGAAGATCAAGTTTGCCAAGCGGCTGAAGGTGGTTGAGGCGTTCCGCAAGTCGAGTAACAAGCCGCATTGGATGATTCTGGACGTGCTGCCGGTCATTCCCCCAGAGCTGCGCCCGCTGGTTCCGCTGGACGGCGGCCGGTTCGCCACGTCGGACCTGAACGACCTCTATCGCCGCGTGATCAACCGCAATAACCGGTTGAAAAAGCTAATGGACCTGCACGCGCCCGAAGTGATTGTGCGCAACGAGAAGCGGATGCTGCAGGAAGCGGTGGACGCGCTGTTTGACAACGGTCGCCGCGGCCGCGTGCTGCGTGGCGCCAACAACCGCCCGCTCAAGTCTCTCTCTGACACTCTGAAGGGCAAGCAGGGCCGCTTCCGCCAGAACCTGCTGGGCAAGCGCGTGGATTACTCGGGCCGCTCGGTGATCGTGGTAGGTCCGGAGCTGAAGCTGCACCAGTGCGGCCTACCCAAAAAGATGGCGCTCGAACTGTTCAAGCCGTTTATCTATCACCGGCTGGAGCAGACCGGGCAGTGCACCACCATCAAGCAGGCGAAAGAAATGGTTGAGATGCAGGAGCCGGTGGTCTGGGACATTCTTGAGGAAGTCATCAAGGATCATCCCGTGCTGCTGAACCGCGCTCCAACGCTTCACCGCCTGGGCATTCAGGCGTTTGAGCCGGTGCTGGTGGAAGGCAAGGCCATCAAGATTCACCCGCTGGTGTGCACGGCGTTCAACGCCGACTTTGACGGCGACCAGATGGCGGTGCACATTCCGTTGTCGCCCGAGGCGCAGATTGAAGCCAGTGTGCTGATGCTGGCCTCGCACAATATTCTGTCGCCCGCCAGCGGCCAGCCGATCACCGTGCCCACGCAGGACATGGTGCTGGGACTTTACTACCTGACCAAGGCCAAGAAGGGCGCCAAGGGCGAAGGCCGCGTCTTCTCGAACACCGACGAGATCCTGATGGCGCTCGAAGCCGGCGAAGTGGAGACGCTGTCGCCCATCCGCGTACGCTACACGGGCAAGGTTCTCGACATGGCCAACGCTTACGACGATCAGGACCTGACCCACACAGAGCCGGTGGACTTCGACAAGGAGTATCTGGTGACGACGGTGGGCCGCGTGATCCTGAACGATGCGCTCCCGCCGGGCATGCCGTTCGTGAACGGATTGATGAAGAAGAAAGGCATCGGGCAGCTGGTGAACTATTGCAACCAGAACCTCGGGCTTGAGGTGACGGTGGGCATGCTTGACCGGATCAAGTCGCTGGGCTTCCACTTTGCCACGCGCTCCGGCCTTTCCGTGGGCCTGGACGACATGGTCATCCCGGCGAGCAAGTACACCACGGTCGACGCTGCCGACAAGAAGGTGATCGAGGTCCAGAAGCAGTACATGGACGGCGCCATCACCAACGGCGAGCGCTCGAACAAGGTGATCCAGATGTGGTCGGCGGTGACGGACCAGGTTGCCGACGAGATGTTTTCGAACATGAAAAAGGCGGACGACGAAGGGGCCATGAATCCTATCTACATCATGGCCGATTCAGGCGCCCGCGGGTCGAAACAGCAGATTCGCCAGTTGAGCGGCATGCGCGGACTGATGGCCAAGCCTTCGGGCGAAGTGATCGAGACGCCGATCACCGCCAACTTCCGCGAAGGGCTGACAGTGCTCGAATACTTCATCTCGACGCACGGCGCGCGCAAGGGCTTGGCCGACACGGCGCTCAAGACTGCCGACTCGGGCTACCTGACGCGCAGGCTCGTGGACGTGGCGCAGGACGTGATCGTGACCGAGCCGGATTGCGGCACGCTCGAAGGCATCTACGTAGGCTCCATCGTTGAGTCGGGTGAAATCATCGAGCCGTTGCGCGACCGCATCATCGGCCGCGTGTCGCTGGAACGGATTAAGGACTACGACGGCAACGTCGTGGTCGAAGTGAATCAGCCTATCGACGAGGACATTGCATCGGCGATTCAGGGCGCGGGCGTCGAGCGGGTGAAGATCCGTTCAGTGCTCACCTGCGAATCGCGGCGCGGTGTTTGCGCGCTGTGCTACGGGCGTAACCTGGGTTCCGGCCGGATGGTCGAGCTGGGCGAAACCTGCGGCGTGATTGCGGCGCAGTCAATCGGCGAGCCGGGAACGCAGCTGACCATGCGTACCTTCCACGTGGGCGGCACAGCCAGCCGCGTGCAGGACAAGTCGCGCCTGGACGCCAAGAACAACGGGTTCGTGCGCTTCATCAACCTGAACACGGTGGAAAGCAAGGAAGGCGAGCTGGTGGCCATGAACCGCTCCGGCTCGGTAGCCATCGTGGATGAGCGCGGCCGTGAAAAGGAGCGCTATCAGGTGGTTTATGGCGCGCGCCTCCGCGTTCGCGAGGGCTCGGCGGTCAAGCTGGGCGAATTGCTGGCCGAGTGGGACCCTTATACCTACGCCATTCTCACTGAGATCGGCGGAACGGTGCAGTTCAAGGACCTGCAGGAAGGCATCACCCTCAACGAGGAAGTGGATGAAGTGACCGGTCTGTCTCGCTGGGTGGTTGCCGACTCGCCCGACGAAAAGCGGCAGCCGGCCATTGCCATGAAAGGCGCCAAGGGGAGCAAGCGGTATCTTCTGCCGCGCGGCGCTCACCTGATGGTGCAGGACGGCGACAACGTGGGTCCGGGCGACGTGCTGGCGAAGATTCCCAAGGAGAGCACGCGCACCAAGGACATCACCGGCGGTCTGCCGCGCGTGGTGGAGCTGTTTGAAGCGCGCAAGCCGCGCGAGACCGCGATCATTTCGGAAATTGACGGTGTGGTTCGGTTCGGCGAGGTCAGCAAGGGCCAGCGCAAGATCTACGTGACGGCGGACAACGGCGACGAGAAGGAATACTCGGTGCCGCGGGGCATTCACGTGAACGTTCAGGAAGGCGAGCGGCTACGCGCTGGCGATCCGCTGATGGATGGCCCGTTGAACCCGCACGACATTCTGGCCGTGCTCGGCGAGAAGGAGCTGCAGGCCTACCTGGTGAACGAAATCCAGGAAGTCTACCGGCTGCAGGGCGTGGCGATCAGCGACAAGCACATCGAAGTGATCGTGCGGCAAATGCTGCGCTGGGTGCGGATCGACGAAGTGGGCGACAGCAATTTCCTGCTCGAGCAACAGGTCGATCGCTTCCGGTTCCGCGAAGAGATCGAGCGGGTTCTGGCGCAGGGAGGCCGTCCGCCGATTGGACGTCCGCTGCTGCTGGGCATCACCAAGGCATCGCTCTCCACCGATAGCTTCATTTCGGCGGCAAGCTTCCAGGAAACGACACGCGTGCTTACCGAGGCCAGCATTAACGGCGCGGTGGACAACTTGCGCGGGTTGAAGGAGAACGTGATCGTGGGCCGTTTGATTCCCGCGGGCACGGGCCTGGAGTACTACCGCAATGTGCAGCTCTCACCGGAGCTCGAAGAGGCAGCGGCTCGCGTACAGGAGGAAGTGCACGCCGAGATCGAAGCCGCCGAGCGCGAGCTGGAGCTCATGCGGCAGGAAGGCGAAGCCGAGGAGATGGCGGCCGAGTAGGCGCGCAACAGCGAAACCTTTACACCAACAGGCCTGGCGCAAGCTGGGCCTTTCTTTTTATGCGCATCTTTGTGAGGCGAGCTCAGGATCTTTGGCGCCGGAGATTATTGGCTTGCTGCTGTGCCGGGATTGCTTGACAGCATACATGGCGGTGTCAGCGGTGCTAAGCAGGCTGTCGGCGGTTACGGCATCCTCGGGGTAAAGAGCGAAGCCGACGCTGGCCGAGCCGTTCACCACATGTCCGCCCACCGCGAAGGGCTCGTCGAAGCAATGTTCCAGACGGCGCGCGATTTCCTCGACGTCGGAGCGGCTGTGCACTTCCGCAACCACTACAGCAAACTCATCGCCGCCCAACCGAGCAAGCGTGTCGCCCGGCCGCAGTTGTCCCTTCAGGCGCTGTGCGGCTTTCTGCAGGTACAGGTCTCCTGTCTGATGGCCGAGCTGATCATTCACCTGCTTGAAGCGATCGAGGTCGATGAAGATGAAGCCGAAGATATCGGCAGACCTGCGGGCTTCAGAAATCATGGCGTCCAGGTGCTTCTCCAGAGAGAAGCGGTTGGGGACGTCGGTGAGCAGGTCGAACTCCGAGCGGCGGACGAGATCGGAGTAGAGGCGCGAAGTTTCAATGGCCAGCGTCGCCAGACCCGCTCCTAGAACCATAGCCTCAGACTCTTCCGCACAGGGCTTGCTGAGGCGGTGAATGGCGGCGAAGAGGTATCCCAGGTCGGCTCCCGAGCGGCCGGGAATCTGATGCTGGACGATCCTTTGTGAAGTGATTTTGGTTGGGCGTTTACCCAAACACTCTCCATCGGCGATCTCGCACCAGCAGGCCGCGCCGTGCAACCGGAACGACACCACCTCAGTGATGCACTCGATGATCTCGCCGAGGGGACGGGAGTTATTGATGTCCTCGAGGATGCGGCTTCGCCGCTGCTCAAGGTAGGCCAGTGCCGCGGCCTTCTGGCGGACTCGCCGCTCCAGGGCCCAGCCTCTGACGCCGATAGCGATCACCGCGCAAAGCAGGAGGCCGACAATCAAAATCAGGTGACGCACATTCAACCACGGCGGTCGCGCAACAACCACGATGTCGTCAGCGTTGCGCATGAGGATATTAAACGGTACTTCGCCGTCGAAGGGGTTCGGGTCTTCCAGCATGCAGATGCCGGTGACGCGGATGCGCGTGCCGACGGGAATCTCGCGCATGGGTTCGAGCGGGACTGGGCTTGCTGTGCC
>JBEKWT010000146.1:0-7402 GCA_049512795.1 Occallatibacter sp. | reverse complement strand
CAGGGTGCACGCGCTTTTCGCCGAGCAGTTCGATAATGCTTTGCCCGAAGCGGCGCAGCGCGATGCCGGCGCGGCCCAACTCAGGTTTGGCAGCCGCCAGGCCCAGAACATTGCGCACTTTGGGATCGGCATCCATGCCCAGAAGCAGATCGGGCGAGGCGAGATAAAAGAAACTCAACGCATGCGATTGCACCATCTGCGCCAGGTTCATCATGCGGCGCAACTGTGCCGCGGTGTGCGGGATGCGCACCGACATGATGGCCTCGCAGGCCTTGGCTGACGCGATCAGATGCGAGACCGGGCAGATGCCGCAGATGCGCGCCATGAGGCTGGGCATCTCGTAGAACGGGCGGCCTTCACTGAAGCGCTCAAAACCGCGGACCTGCGTGACGTGGAAGTGCGCGTCTTCCACCTCGCTCTGGGCATTGAGATGGATGGTGATCTTGCCGTGGCCTTCAAGGCGGGTTACCGGATCGATGGTGATGGTCTGGCTCATAAATCAAGCTCCAAAGCGGGTCAGCGCCGGAATATCCAGCGGGCCGCCGTTCACCAGCGCGGTGAGCGTGGTGTGAAATGTGTCGGCTGAAGGCGGACAGCCGGGCAAAAAGACGTCGACCTTCACAAACTCGTGAATGGGGCGCACGATCTTGAGCAGCTTGGGAACGACAACGCAGGGAATCTGCGCCTGAGCGCTGACGTTCTGGATGTAGGCGCGGTCCAGAATCGCCTCCGGCCCGATGGGGTTGCGCATCGAGGGCACGTTGCCGGTGATCGCGCAGTCGCCCATGGCCACCAGCATTTTTGAGTGGTCGCGGACTTTCTTGATCTTCTTCTCGTCGTCGACCGAGCTGACGGCCCCCTCGACCAGCGCGATATCCACCTCGTCAGGGAACTCCTTGGTGTCCACGATGGGACTGTACACCACATCCACTACTTCCGCCAGTTCCAGAAGCCGCTCGTCCATATCGAGAAACGACATGTGGCAGCCGGAACATCCGTCGAGCCAGACCGTGGCAAGTTTCAGTTTGCTCATTGCGCTTCCCTCATTAGGTTCAGGTAGGGCAGAAACTCCGGATACTTGGGATGATCGGACCCGATCTTGCTCTTGTCGAAGAGAGCTCCCGTGGGGCAAACCTGCACGCATTTGCCGCAGCGTGTACAGGCTGAGTTTCCCCAGTCCTGGTGCAGATCAGAGATGATCAGCGAATTGATGCCGCGGCCCATTACGTCCCATATGTGCGCGCCCTCGATTTCGGAGCAGACGCGCACGCAACGCGTGCAAAGAATGCAGCGGTTGTGGTCCAAGGTAAAGCGCTCGTGCGAGGCGTCGACGTTCAGTTCGGGGTTGCGATAGGGCAGCCGGATGTGGGTCAGGCCTTGCTCCTGGCCGAGCGTTTGCAGTTCGCAGTGGCCGTTGGAGACGCAGACCGAGCAGATATGGTTGCGCTCGGCGAACAAAAGCTCGAGAATTGTCCGGCGATGCCGTTGCAGGCGCTCGGACTTGGTGCTGACTTCCATGCCTTCCTGCACAGTGGCGACACAGGCAGGCAGCAGCTTGTTCGAGCCCTTGATTTCCACGAGGCACAGCCGGCAAGCTCCCACATCGCTCAGGCCTTCAAGATGGCAGAGCGTGGGAATGTTGATGTCGTTCTCGCGCGCCACCTCCAGAATCGTCTGTCCGGCGCGGGCGCTGACCTCCTGTTCGTCGATGACAAGAGTTTTGACGTCGGTTTCCACGCTCATGCCACCACCTCCACAGCCGCTTCGATGTTGCAGACGCCGGCCGGACAGCGCTTGTGCACAATGTGCTCGATGTATTCATTGCGGAAGTACTTGAGCGTGCTCAGCACGGGATTGGGTGCCGTCTGGCCGAGGCCGCAGAGGCTCGTCTCCTTCACCGTCGAGCAGAGATCCTCAAGCAGTGCCAGGTCTTCCATTGTTCCGGTGCCATCGCAAATGCGCGTGAGCAGCGTGAACATCTGCGCCGTGCCCGCGCGGCAGGGAATGCACTTGCCGCACGACTCGGTCATGCAGAATTCAATGAAGAAGCGCGCCACGTTCACCATGCACGAGGTGTCGTCCATCACGATCATGCCGCCCGAGCCCATGATCGAGCCCATCTTCAGCAGCGCGTCGTAGCTGACGCCCACATCCAGCATGTCCGCCGGGATGCAGCCCCCCGATGGCCCGCCGGTCTGCACGGCTTTAAAGGTGTGACCACCCGGCACTCCGCCGCCGATCTCTTCGATAATCTCGCGCAGCTTGATGCCCATCGGTACTTCCACGAGGCCGGTGTTGGCGATTTTTCCCGTCAGCGCGAAGACCTTCGTCCCTTTGCTGCGCTCCGAGCCCATGTTGAAGAACCACTTGCCGCCGTTGCGCACGATGGGCGCAATGTTGGCGTAGGTTTCAACGTTGTTGATCAGGGTGGGTTTGCCCCAGAGGCCGCTCGATGCCGGGTAAGGCGGCCGCGGTTTGGGCGTTCCGCGCCGGCCTTCGATCGAGGCGATCAATGCCGTCTCCTCGCCGCAGACGAAGGCGCCGGCGCCGAGCCGGATTTCCACATCGAAATTGAACGGCGTGTTGCAGATGTTGTTGCCCAGGAGTCCGTGACGGCGCGCCTCGCGCAGCGCGGTTGTGAGCCGCGAGACGGCCACCGGATACTCCGCGCGGACATAGATGAAGCCCTTGCTCGCGCCAACGGCGTACGCCGCGATCGCCATGCCTTCGATCACGCGATGCGGGTCGCCCTCCATCACGCTGCGATCCATGAACGCGCCGGGGTCACCCTCGTCGCCGTTGCAGACTACATACTTGACGTCGCCCGCCGCCTTGGCCACGGTGCCCCACTTCAGCCCCGTTGGATATCCGCCCCCGCCGCGCCCGCGCAGCCCGCTCTCCGTGATGCGGTGAATCACGCCGCTGGGCGTCATCTCCGTTAACACAGTGAGCAGCGCTTTGTAGCCGTCGCGCGCAATGTAGTCGTCAACCTTTTCCGGGTCGATGTACCCGGCATTCTCCAGCACCACGCGCACCTGCTTGTCGAAGTGCTCGTCCAGATTGCATTGCAATTCGGGAACGGGCGCACCGCCGAGGCTCTTCACAATCGCCTCGGCGTGGCTGGCGTTCACTCGGCGGTAGAGTCTTTCCTCGGGGTCGACCCGCACCAACGGTCCGTGTGAACAGGGTCCCATGCAACCGGTGCGGCGCACGAGCACCTTCTTCGCACCCGCCTCGGCGGCCTTCACCAATGCATCTTTCAGTTTGTCGGCGCCCTGGCTGGCGCAGGCAAGGTCCATGCACACGTTGATTTCGTAGTCGTACTTCTCGTTTTCCTGCTTGACGTTTTTGGCGATCTGTTCGAGCTCCTCGATTGTCATTGCGCCGACCACCTTTCCAGCTGCTCGAGGATCTGCTCCTGCGTCACCTCACCCACAACTTCGCCGTCGCACAAGGCCACAGGGGCGCGGCTGCATGCGCCCACGCAGCGCGCCACCATCAGGCTCACATTTCCGTCCGGCGTGGTTTGCCCCTGCCTGATGCACAGCCGCTTTTCTGCCGCCGCGATCAGCTTGTCCGCGCCCTTGATGTAGCAGGCGGTTCCGGCGCACACCGTGACCGTATGCTTGCCCGGGGGCTTCAGCGTGAAATAGTGATAAAACGTCGCCACTCCATACGCCTGGCTCAGCGACACGTGCAGCGAAAGCGCAACAAAGCGAATCGAATCGTCGTCGAGATATCCAAACGACGACTGCACGGTGTGGAGCGTCTCGATGAGGGCGTGGCGGGCAAAGCCGTTCTTGCGCATCGTGCCGTTCACGATCTTCCATCGTTTGTCTTCGCTCGGTAGTGGCGGGGGCGCGATTGCGGGCACATTTCCTCCCTGGCGGGCGCATCCGGGGACGTCGATCGGGTGTGAATCAGCGGATGATCGCCGTCTGCGCCTGATACTACCATTGTTGTACGTGTGCAGGGCCGCCTGCCTCGGTGACCGCAATCACCGGCGTGTGTGCCTATCCCATTTGTTGGCATCGATTTCAGCCGTTCCAGATTGAAACCATTGGGACTGCGTCCGCTCCCCCAGCAGCGCGGGTCTCGGTGCACAGAATCAGCGAAAAACAGCCGGAAAGCTGTGCGACGCATCACTGAAATCAGACCTTTTTCATCAATCTCGGATCGTGAAGAGTGCCGGACAACGATCTCGCCGGCGGACTCGAGTCGGCGCCCTATTTGCCGGTCTTAATCTCGAGGTTGTAGTTGCTGTAATCGATGATCACGACAGTGCGGCCAAGAAACGCGCTGTCCGACTCGGCGCGAGCATGGATCGCCATCGAATATCCTTCGATGTTTGTGTATTGCCGCATCATGTGCGTCGTTCCTGAAAACACCGATGGGTTCTTTGAAGCAACTCCGTCAATCTGAACCAGAGTTCCGTCCTGCGCGTCCACCCACATGGTCCCGATGATCAGATTCGGAGCCTCTTCTTTTGGCTCGATGTCCAGCGCAAAGCAGTCACGCCCATTCGTCCTCTGGACGCTGCCGGCCTTTAGAGTCATCTCGTAGTTTGCTGAATTGAACCAGGATTTCTCAACATTTCCGGGCTGATTGATGGTCTGCTCGTTATCCAGAAGCGGCATCAACCCGAAGTGCAGAAGAATCGACGATCCGCTTTGCGAGATCACGGTGTAGGTTTTGCCTACACCCTTCTTGTAGGTATCCCGCACCGTCATCTCTGCAGCAGGATGCACTTGATCGTCGCCCCTGTAAACGGCGTAGTGCTCAACGTCCGTAAATCCGAGAACATTCTCGAAGCGGGCGGCCACCGCTGCATCGACACTGCGAATCGCTGCTGCAGGATCGCGTTCCTGCGTCAAGCTCGGAGCGCGAAACAACACCAGGATGCAGGCACTCGCAATAGTGCGCGCCGTTTTCAATCGCCGAAGATCCATTGAACTTGTCCGTCCTTCTCATTATCTGTCTTCTTCCGCGATCCGGGGCGCCCAGTCTGAACAGGCTCAGGACGTGCGAGACGGCCCAAGTGAGGGTTGCTTGCAACCTGCTGCGCTATGCTGATGCCTGAGCGAGGCTGCGAGTTGACGCTGGAACCCGATCCAAAACCAGGACGGCCCGAAGGGCTGGTGCGGCGCGAGGCGATCACCGTGCGCGGTGTTGTGCAGGGCGTAGGCTTTCGGCCCTTCATTTACAGGCTCGCAATGGAGGAGGGTCTCGCCGGCTTCATCGGCAACGACACTCGCGGGGTGACGATTGAAGTCGAGGGGCCGGCGGATCGGGTAGAGGCTTTCCGACGGCGCCTTGAAGCAGAAGCGCCTCCACTTTCGCGCATCGATTCTGTCATTGCCGAGTGCGTTCCTCCAAAGGAAGAAAGAAACTTCCGTATTGTCGCGAGCGCGGCCGGCGGCCAAGTTTCGACCGGTATTCCCGCCGATGCAGCGACCTGTTCCGACTGCCTGCGCGAGCTGCTCGATCCGAACGATCGCCGATATCGCTACCCGTTTCTGAATTGCACCAATTGCGGTCCGCGCTTCACGATCACGCGCCGCATTCCCTACGACCGCCCGCAGACCTCGATGGCGGATTTCAAGATGTGCCCGGCCTGTCAAGTGGAGTACGACGATCCCACCAACCGCCGCTTCCACGCGCAGCCCAACGCCTGCCCCGTCTGCGGCCCGCGCGTCTGGCTCGTAACGCCGGACGGGACAGATATTGCGTCGAGCGATCCGGTAACGGAAACGATCGAGCGGCTGCTGGCCGGTGAGATCATGGCGATCAAAGGCATCGGCGGGTTTCATTTGGCTGTCGATGCGACCAACGAAACCGCCGTCATGCGCTTGCGTGAGCGCAAGCATCGCTATGGCAAACCGCTTGCGGTCATGGTTCGCGATCTGGATGCGGCGCGCGGCATTTGCGCGCTGACGCTCCAGGAAGAGAACCTGCTCGTCACCGTCGCGCGCCCGATCGTCATCGCTCGCGGGAGGGAAGAGAGCGGAATTGCACCTTCGGTCGCGCCGGGAATCCCCTGGCTTGGAATCTTCCTGCCCTACGCGCCATTGCAGCATCTACTCTTCGCAGGTCCCCGCGTCCGAGCGCTGGTGATGACCAGCGCGAACCTCAGCGAAGAGCCGATCGCGATCGACAACGACGAAGCGATAGCGAGGCTTGGCCAGATTGCGGATGCCTTCCTGATGCACGATCGCGAGATTCTTCAGCGGTGCGACGACTCGGTCATGACGCTCGTCGACGGCGCGCCGCAGTTGATCCGCCGCGCCCGCGGCTTCGTGCCGCTCGCCGTGCCGCTACCGTTTGACTCGCCTCCACTTCTCGCCGTCGGCGGACATCTCAAGAATGTGTTCGCTCTCGCCAGTGGCCGATTTGTCTACCAGAGCCAGCACCTCGGCGACCTCGAAAATCTCACCGGCCTCGATTTCTTCCGCGAATCGCTCGCCCACCTGTTGCACACATTCGAGATTGAGCCGGAGACCGTGGTCCACGACCTGCACCCCGGGTATCTCTCGACTTCTTGGGCGAAGCAGTGGGCCGGCGAGCGTGGTCTTCCACCCCGCGAACCTGGGCCCGTTCGCGGGGGCCCCGGCCTGCGACTGATCGCCGTGCAGCATCACCACGCGCACGTCGCCGCTTGCATGGCCGAGCACGGAATTGAAGGCCCGGTCATTGGACTGTCGCTCGATGGGACGGGATACGGGACCGATGGCCGCATCTGGGGCGGGGAAGTGCTGATTGCGCGAGTGGACGGGTTCGACCGGTTCGCGCATCTCGACTATGTGCCCATGCCGGGAGGGGAAGCGGCGATCAGTGAGCCGTGGCGCATGGCGCTCGGGCATCTGAATGCGGCCGGCTTCGAGATCGAGTCGCCGGAATTGCTCAAGGTTCTTGGCGCTGAGGAAAAGGAAGTGCGGGTAATGAGGCGCATGATCGAGCGTCGATTGAACACACCGCTGACTTCCAGCTGCGGTCGTCTCTTCGATGCCGTGGCTGCCATTGTGTTGGGCCGTGGCGTGGTCGACTACGAAGCACAAGCGGCGATTGAGTTGGAAGGCCTCGCCGTGGACGAGCCGGATGGGTTCGATTCCGGCTACAAGCTCGAACTGCTCGGCGGTGTTTGGAACACACACGAGCCGGTTCGCATCTCTGCCACTCCGCTATGGCGCGATCTCCTCGCCGATCTTCGCGCGGGCGTCGCCAAATCGCGCATTGCCGCGCGCTTTCACGCTGGCGTTGCTGCAGCCTTCGTAAGCGCAGCAGTTTTGGCCAAAGACGCCACGGGAATTCTCCAGGTCGCTCTCTCCGGCGGTTGCATGCATAATCGACGACTGGCGCGCCTGTTGCGCGCAGGGCTCGAGAAAAGAGGATTCGAAGTCTTCCA
>JBEKWT010000145.1:0-7544 GCA_049512795.1 Occallatibacter sp. | reverse complement strand
GACGAACTTATGGTTGATCATCGAGGGCCTCTGGTCGGAGTTTTGCGAGCCCCGGCAACTCTTGTGCGAATGCAGAGTAATGATACATCGATGGATGCGAACCCGCCCTGAGAGGATGCATGGACTGGAATTGTCGACTGGCCCAGTAAAATGAACGATATGGATTCAGCCGATCGAAGCGCCGATGCGGCGGAGACGATTCTCGCCGGCAGCCGGTTTATTCGCGCGTGCCTGCGCAAGCCTGTTGACCGGACGCCGGTATGGTTTTTGCGGCAGGCGGGGCGGTACATGCAGGAGTACCGCGACGTGCGCAAGCACCACACACTGGTGGAGATTTGCAAAAAGCCGCAGCTGGCCGCGGAGGTGACGATTACCGCGGCGGAAAAGCTGGGCGTGGATGCGGCGATCATCTTTGCCGATCTGCTGCTGCCGCTGGAGCCGATGGGGCTGGACTTTGAGTTCCAGGCGGGCGAGGGCCCGGTGGTTCACAAGCCGGTGCGGACTGCCGAAGACGTGCGCGCATTGCGAACGGATCGGGCGGGCGACCTGGCGTATGTTGCGCTGGCGATTGAGAAGGTGGCCGCTCATTTTCGCGACCGGCTGGGCGTGATTGGATTCTGCGGCGCGCCCTATACGCTGGCGAGCTACATGATTGAAGGCGGCGGATCGCGGAATTACATCCACACGAAACAATTGATGTACCGTGACCCCCTTGCGTGGATCAGCCTCTTGGACAAGCTGGTCACCGTGCTGACGGAATATTGCCGGATGCAGGTGCAGGCGGGCGCGGATGTGATCCAGATTTTCGATAGCTGGGTGGGATCGCTCGCGTTGAGCGACTATCGTGATTACGCTTTCGAAGCGTCGAAGCGGCTCGTGCGGGCGGTGCAGGCGATGGGCGTGCCGGTAATTTATTTCGGCGTGGAGACGGCTGGTTTGCTGGAACAGATGGCCGCGACGGGAGCGGATGTGATCGGGCTGGATTGGCGGCAGCCGCTGGGCGAAGGCTGGCGCGCGGTGGGAGATGCGCATGCGGTGCAGGGAAATCTGGATCCGATTACGTTGTTTGCGCCAATGGATGTGCTGGAGCAACGAGTGAAGGAGATTCTGCGCGCGGCAGGCGGGCGGCCGGGGCACATTTTCAACCTGGGGCATGGAATTGTGCCGGAGACGCCGGTCGAAAATGTGCAGGCGGTGGTGCGGATGGTGAAGGAGTTCCGCCTGGGGGAAGGATCGGTGACTCGGGACTAGAGACGTACGGGGCGGGGAGCTGCGAACACAGCTTCAGGCAGCGCGGAAGCAAGTCAGGGAAAAGGCGGGGCCAGGGAGGGAACGAATCCTGGAGGAGGCAGATGAGCAGTTACCAAGAAATTTTTCCGGGAATCGCGTTTTTCTTCCTGGTGCCATTGGCGATGATCGCCGCCGCCGCTCTTTGGGTTTGCATAACCTTTCCTGAGGCGGAGTCGCAGGACGGTGTGTTGACCGATGGCGGGAAGCGAATGGTTCGATCGCGTGTGTTTCTGGGTATCGGTGGCGCCATCTATTGTCTCTTGTTGCTCGGTTACGCATTCGCGCCTGATGGAGTTTCGATGTCTGCCTTTTGGGTCGCGCACTGGGTAATACAGCTGGTTTTAATGGTTGTGGCGGACGCTTCGACGATCATCGCCGTGGTTTACGGTCTTCAAGTTCGCGGGAGCCGAAGTTGGATAATCCGCGTTGCAACTATACTTCTCGCGATCCCTTCCACGGTGGTAACGCTTCTGTTTTTGGTGTACGTATAGCTTAGTCGACCGCCAATTCTCCTTTGAAACGATTCAAGGATAGGGACTGAGCGGCAAAAGGCCAAGGAGCCAGACGAATGTCGAAGCAAGCGGTGTTGCTGCTGGCGCACGGAACTCCGGAGACGGTGGAGCAGATTCCCGAGTACCTGCGCAACGTGGTGAGCGGGCGGCCGGTGCCGCAGGCGGTGGTGGAAGAGATTCAGCACCGGTATTCGCTGATTGGGAAGAGCCCGCTGACAGAGATCACAAATGAGCAGGCGCGGCTGGTTGAGGCTGAACTTAACGGCATGGGCGAGGCGAATTCCGTTTCCCACCCTAGCGACAAAGACAAAGACGTCGCGAGGGTGGGGCACCCGGCCTCCCACCCAAGCAAAGCTTGGATGGGGCACCCGCGAGTTCCGGTGTATGTGGGAATGCGAAATTGGCGGCCGTATATTCCCGATGTGGTGAAGCAAATGCGCGCGGATGGGGTGGAAGAGGCCGCAGTGATCTGCATGGCGCCGCAGAATTCGCGCACGAGCGTGGGGCTCTACCGGCGCGCGGTGGAGGCTGAGGCGAGTGGATTGCGCATTGATTTTACTGCGGGGTGGGCCGAACATCCGCTGCTGGCGGATGCGTTTGCGGAGCGGCTGCGGCCGGCGTTGGCGAAGTTGACCGCAGAGGTGGGCGAACCCGTGCCGGTGCTCTTTACCGCGCACAGCGTGCCGACGCGGACGGTGGTCGAAACGGCTCCTCAATCAGGAACGGGCACCGCTTCCCACCCTAACGACAAGAACAAAGGCGTCGTTAGGATGGGGCACCCCGAACCGAGGCTGTGGCCGGGGCCTGCCGCGGCGGGCGATCCTTATGCGGAGGATGCGCGGCGGACGGCGGAATTAGTGGCCGCGAGAGTGCCGGAGATTCCGCGGTGGTGGTTTGCATTCCAGAGCCAGGGCGCAAGCGGCGGGCCATGGATTGGACCCAGCGTGGAGGAGACGCTGGACCGGATTGCGGGCCAGGGCGTGAAGGCGCTGATCCTCCAGCCGATTGGATTTCTCTGCGATCACGTGGAGATTTTGTTCGACGTGGACATCCTTTTCCGCGAATATGCCAGCAAGAAGCAGATCAAGCTGGAGCGCCCGGAGTCTTTGAACGCGTCGCCGACGCTGGCGCGAGCAGTTGCGGATTTGGCGGGAATTGGGTTGCTGCGGCTGAGGGATTCGAGCGCAAAGGGGTGATTTGGCCTTCGCGAGAAGGCTCGGCGCAACGAGTAATCTAATTTTCATTGTGAATGGGAGGTTACTTTTTTTCTGCCCACAAAGCGAATTTTGGGGATAAGATAGTGCCCACCGGGGCTTTCGGTTTCCCATCGCCCTTGCCGCAGTGTTGGGAAAATGCCAACCGAGCAAGAGGCTGATCGAAGAACTTGCCGCAGGGGTGACGGCATATCCGGGGAGTGATTTGGGGGGGAGAAAACGTGGCCGACGAGAGCACATGGGGAACGCCGGCAGGGAATGCGGTTGAGATGGGCAGATCGAGTGACGCGGTCTGCTGCCCCGCGTGCCGTAGCGACTGGATGTACCGTGCCGAGCGGCGGGGCATTCTTCAAAAGAGCGTGTTTCCGTATTTCGGACTTTACCCGTGGCATTGCAAGGGGTGCGGAGCCGAGGTGATGTTGCGGAAACGCTATCGGCGGCGCAGGAAGCACAACACCGACTAATGCCGCCAAGCGTGCGGCTCACGAGCGGAAGAAATTCTTTGCCATAAAGAGAACGTTCGCCGGCCGTTCTGCTAAACGGCGCATGAAGTAGGGGTACCACTCGGTGCCAAAAGGAACGTATACGCGTACCTTGTATCCCTCGGCAATAAGTTTGCGCTGCAGATCGCGGCGTACTCCATACAACATTTGAAATTCGAAGTGGCTCGGGGCGATCGCTGCTTCGGCCGCGTAAGCCTTGACTTTGGCGATGAGAGCCTCGTCGTGCGTGGCCAGCGCGTGGTAGATGGGGCTGTCGACGAGCATTTTGGCGAGCCTGAAAAAGTTGGCGTCGACCTCGGCCTTGTGCGGGAAGGCGACCTCGGGCGGCTCGTTGTACGCGCCCTTGCAGAGGCGGACGCGAATGCCGTCGGCGAGAAGCTGCTCGACGTCGGCCTGAGAGCGATAGAGGTAAGCCTGAATGACGACGCCGACAGCACCGCGCAGGCCGGCCTGTGCGTGGACACGGCGCACGATGTCGAGGGTGTCTTGCGTGAGCCGCGAGTCTTCCATGTCGATGCGGACGAAGTTCTGCGCGGAGCGGGCGTGCTGGGCAAGATTTTTGGCAATAGACTCGGCGAGCTCTGGCGACAACTCGAGACCCATCTGCGTAAGCTTGACGCTGATGTTGGCGTCGAGGCCGCGCTCGGCGATGGAGTCGAGAAGATGGTGATAGACATCGGCGGCGCGATGCGCCTCGGTGGGCGAGGTAACGCTTTCACCGAGGGAATCGAGAGTGACAGAAATTCCCTGGCGGTTGACGGCTTCGGTGACACGAAGCGCGTCTTCGGGCTGCATGCCGGCGATGAATCGCGCATTGAGACGGGTGCCTAGAGCGGAGTGCTCACAGAAGCGGCGCAGTGGACGGTTGTGGGAGAGAACAATGAAGGCGGAACGAAGAACTGGCATGACTCGCACCTGCTGGGGAGCGCGCTTGTCCGAGCGCGCCTGGCAGACAGATGTAGTTTCGCACATGGAGGCGGGGAAAGTACGGCGGCTAACACGTTGGTGTCAGGCGGGGCGGGCGGATCAATGAGAAGCCCTTTGGCGGCGAGAAATTCGGATCGGGCTAGTGGACTTCGAAGAGGGCGCTGCCGTGCGGCGGCAAGGTCACGCTGATGTCCTTTGATTCTTTGGCGGTCGAATCGTCCCACACGTTGCGTGCGGTGTGCTTTTTGCTGTCCAGGCCGAGTTGCGGCCAATTTGCGCGCAGGGCGACAGGGTTGTCGGCAAGGTTGAAGAAAGCGAAGTACTCAGCGTAGCCGCGATCGCCGGGCTGGCCGATGGAAGCGCGCCAGACGCGGGCATTCTGAAAGCCGGAGCCGAGGGCGGACGGGTCGACGGGGCGGCTGTATGTGGCGTTCTGGTCCACAAAAAGTACGGATTGATTGGTGAGAAGCGAGCGCGTGAAGTCGTCGAGGCGAGTGAGATTGCCGCCGAAGATAAGAGGCGAGCGCGTGACGGCCCAGAGCGTGAATTCGGTGCGCTGCTCGTCGTGCGTCAGGCGGGATTGACGCACGTCGCCCCAGCCGGGATTGGGGCCGAGCCAGCCCTCAGGGAGCATGTCGGCATCAGGCCAGTTGCCGGGGTTGGTGTAGGCGTACCACTGCGCGAGGCGATCGAACATGTCGCGGACACCCATGGGGAACTCGGTGTCGGGCTTGCGCGGAAAGGTCCAGCCGTCCCAGTGATCGTCGGCGATGCGCCACATCTGGGCGTATTTTCCGACCTCGGCCGCATGCTCGATCTGAGTTGGGCCGGGCGAGAGCGAGAGCACGATGGGGCGGCCGGATTTGCGAATGGCTTCGGCGATCTGGCGAATCTCAGTGGGGCGGTAGGGGTGGTCGGCGATGCAATCGATTTTGAGGAAGTCGAGGCCCCAGGAAGCATAGAGGCGAATCATCGAGTCGTAGTAGGCCTGGCCGGCGGCGTTGTCTTTGATGCCCCAATTGCCTTGGTCCCACGGGCAGGGAGACGTGGTGTCGGCGGCGTCTGCGGCGTGAAAGGAGCTGCCGGCGATGGGCAGATCGGCGGCGACGACCTGGCGCGGAATACCGCGGACGATATGAATGCCGAATTTGAGGCCCTGCGCGTGGAGCCAATCGGCGAGGGGCTTGAAGCCGGCGCCGTTTGCGGCCGATGGGAAACGAGTGGGAACGGGAATCAGCACGCCATTGGCATCCCAAAGATAGTTTCTCTCTTCGAGAGTGTGACCGGCGGGATTGGCCATGTACCAGCCTTCGTCGATCACGGCGTACTTCCAGCCGTACTGCTGGAGCGAGGCAAGCACGGTGGAATTGGCCTTGAATTGATCTTCGTTAATGGTGAGGCCGTAGGCGTCCCAGCTGTTCCAGCCGATGGGTGGCGTTGGCGCCAGGGACTGAGCGGGGATAAGAGGCGGAACGAGAAATGCGGCGGCGAGAAAAGCGGAAGGAATGAGGGCTGGCTTGGTCATGTGGAAAGGATAGAACAGCGGAGCCAGCGGAGCTGGCGGTGTTAGTGGGGATAGCGCGATTTTTGCGAAGGAGGGGTCCGTGGTATCCCACCCTAAACGCAAAAAGCGCGTTTAGGATGGGGCACCCCAATGCGGCGGAGTTAGCGGAGTTGGCGGGTTAACAAGTTAGCGTCCGGCGCGGCGGGCGGCAAGTGAGTTGCGGAAAACGCGGGTTATTCTAAGCGAAGCCTGCCGAGAGATCAGAGAGAGCCGGTCAGACACATGAATCCAATTCGGGTCCATAAGGAGAACTTGTGACAAAGACCCACGGGGCCGGTGCGTGGTACGGAGCCTTTGTGCTTTGTGTTGCCGCGGTGTTTGCAGGAGCGCCGGGGATGAAGGCGCAGGCCGCTGCGCAAGCGCAGAAGCCGACGACGAGCGCAGCGGGACCGGCGGTCGAATCGCACGCGGTTGAGGCGCTGTTTGTGAGCGACATTCATTTTGAGCCGTTCCAGGATCCGGCGAAGGCGGTGCGGTTGAAAGCTGCGCCGGTGAGCGAGTGGAATGCGATTCTGGCTGGGCCGGCATCGGCGGACCAGGCGGCGAAGTTCGCCGAGCTGCAGAAGACCTGCAAGGTGCGCGGCGCGGATACGTCGTACGCGTTGTATGAATCGAGTTTGCGGGCGATACACGCCGAAGCGAGCGGCGCAAAGTTTGTTGTGTTGAGCGGGGATTTAATGGCGCACGATTTTTCGTGCAAGTTTGCGACGACTTTTCCCGAGGCGAAGCCGGGCGAGTACCGGGCATTTGCGGAGAAGACAATCGAGTTTGTGATGCGCAAGCTGCGCGGCGCGCTGCCGGGTGTGCGGGTGTATGCGGCGCTGGGAAATGACGACTCGGATTGCGGCGACTATCAGCTCGATCCGGACAGCGCGTTTCTCGCGGAGGTTGGGAAATCCCTGACCGCCGACTTTCCGGCTGGTGAGCGAGCCGAGGCGTTGCGAACGTTCGCTGAGGGCGGGTACTACAACGTCAGGCTTCCGGCGCCGATCGCGCACACGCGGATGCTGGTGCTTGACGACCTGTTTATGTCGCGGCAATATGCGACGTGCGGCGGAAAGGCGAATCCCGCGCCGGCGGCGGCGCAGATTGTGTGGCTAGAGCAGCAGCTTGACGCGGCGCGGCGGAGCCATGAGAAGGTGTGGGTGATGTCGCACATTCCGCCGGGCGTGAATCCCTACGCAACGGCGACGAAGGTGCTTGACTTATGCAGCGGAGGCAAGCCACAGATGTTTCTTTCTTCGGAGGCGCTGCCGGATGCGCTGCGGAATTACGGCGACGTGATCGAACTGGCGATTTTTGCGCACACGCACATGGATGAGATGCGGCTGCTGAAGCCGGCTGCGGGCGCGCCGCCCGAGAGCGTGGCGATCAAGATGGTGGGATCGATTTCGCCGATCGACGGGAACAATCCGTCGTTTACGGTTGCCGAGATCGATGCGGCGACGGCTCAACTGAAGGACTACCAGGTTTTTGTTGCGTCGAACCAGACGGGGCCGGACGCGAGTACGAATTCGAATTCCGCAACCCAGTG
>JBEKWT010000144.1:0-8624 GCA_049512795.1 Occallatibacter sp. | reverse complement strand
TACTCGGGAATCAGGTAGTCGACATCGGTGGCGCCTACACTCACCGGCCAGCCAACGCTGGCCGTGCGCAGACCGGCGTGGTGCGCGACCTCCCAAAGGGTGGGCGCGCGAATCTCGGAAGCATACCAGTTCCACGCTTCAAAATATTGCTGGAACGGATCAAATTCGTGATTGTTGTAAATGCCATGCTCGACGGGCCAAACGCCGGTGATGAGCGTAGTGTGGCTGGGATAAGTGATGGTGGGCCAGATGCCAACGACGCCGTCCGCGTAGGTCCCCTTGGCAAGGAGCGTGCGCAAATAGGGAATCTTCATGCCATGCACATCGGCTTCGGTGATGTACTCGGGCTTGAGCCCGTCAATCGAGATCATCAGGACGGGAGCGGCGTGGGCTCCGAACGCAAAGACGGCCGCGCAGGCCAGAAGGGCAAGCGGCAAAACCAAAAAACGGCGGGCGAAACGGGGAGCGAAAAGACGAACTGCGTTCATGCGGAGTGCTCCTGTCTGCATTGTTGATAGGAAGCAACGAAGCCGTCCGCACTCTCAAGTTAAACTCACAGGCGAGCGGCGATGGAGACTGCGGGGGAAGTATACAGCCGACGGTGCACAGTGAACAGTCGGCAGTGAACAGTGGACTGCGGCAATGGGTCATGGTTGGCGCGGGCCGTCTGCTTTGAGCGAGGCCTGCAACTCGAGGACCTGAAGCTGAACCTGCTTGATTTCCTTTAGAGTGGCGACCTGGCTGCTGTAGATGTGGATTTGCACGCCGTAGATCGCCCAAAAGATGAACAAGAAGGCGGCGGAGAGCTGAAGCCGATAAAGCACCAATGCGTCCAGGCTGCGCGTGGGGTGCAGGGTCAGGCTCACGCCGAGCAACAGGCCAAAGATCAAGCTGACAGTGTTCGTTGTGATCTTGTCCCAGCGAACCGCTCTTTCGTGTTTTGCTAGCAATGCCGCGGTCTCTTCACGATAGGCGGCGAGGTTCTCCGGCTGTGGCAGGGCCGCGAGCAGACCTTCGCGCAGGTTATTCGTTTGCTGTGCCATGTTTCACCCTTTCAAGAATCTGTTTCATTTGCCTTTTGGCATAGTGGATTCGCGACTTCACGGTGCCCTCTGAGCAACCGACGACTTTTGCAATCTCCTTGAGCGACAGGTCCTCAAGAAAGTGCAGGATCAGAACCTCGCGATGAAGGATCCCGATTTGACCCAGGGCCGCATGAACCCGAGCAGCGTCCTCAGCGGCGAACGACGGTTCCTCGGCCTCCTCGAAATCCCCGTATCGAACCTTCTCCGCCTGCTCGCGCGAATAGTCTTTTCGGATTCGATCCACCGCAATTCCATGCGTGATCGAGTACAGCCACGACCGCAACGCTCCGGGGTCTTTCAGCTTCCGGATCCCGCGAAATGCCTTGATCCAGACTTCCTGAAGAACATCAAGTGCGGTGTCCTGATTGCCGGTTAGAGTCATGGCGTAATAGAGCAAAGGCCGCTCCATCGCCGCGATCAGATCTTCGAATGCGCCCTTTTCGCCGCTCTGGCAACGAAGCGCGAGCCACTCGTACGACGCTCGATCCTTGCTTTCCATGTGCGTTCAACCATTATGTCGAAGTAGCCGGGCAGAAGGTTCAACGGGATGGGGGATTTATCGGAACAACAAAAAGGGCCGCTCCGAAGAGCAGCCCTTCTGTGAACTACGAACTTCCCTTTTATGCCGGCGAAGGCGAGCCCTCGGGCAATCCGCCGCCAGTGCCGGTTCCGCGGCCTTCCGGCTTGAGAACCTGCTGCGGAGTGCCGTCGTCGCCCCCTCCGGCCAGCGATGACCGCATCTGCGGCAGCGCCTTGCCCTCGAGTAGAAGCTGCAGTTCCTCAGCGTCGATCGTCTCGCGCTCCAGCAATGCGGCGGCGATGCGGTGCATGGCGTCGGAGTTCGCTTCCACCAGGTTATGCGCCGACTGGTAGGCCTCATCGATGAGGCGGCGAACTTCGAGGTCGATCTGCCGAGCCGTCTCCTCGCTGAAATCGCGATGCTGCGCAATCTCGCGACCCAGGAAGATCTGCTCTTCCTTCTTGCCGAATGTCAGCGGACCAAGGCGGCTCATGCCGTACTCGCAGACCATGGAACGCGCCAGTTCCGTAGCGCGCTCGATGTCGTTGCCCGCGCCGGTGGACATCTGGTTGAGGAAGATCTCCTCGGCCACGCGGCCGCCGTAAAGCATGGCCAGCCGTGTCTCGAGGTATTCGCGGGTATAGTTGTGCCGGTCGTCGGGCAGGTGAACGGTCACGCCCAGCGCCATGCCGCGAGGAATGATGGTAACCTTGTGCACCGGGTCGGAGTTGTCGCGCTTGAGCGAAACCAGCGCGTGGCCGGCCTCGTGATACGCGGTGACGCGCTTCTCCTCATCGCTCAGGATCATGGACTTGCGCTCTGCGCCCATGAGGACTTTGTCCTTGGCCAGCTCAAAGTCGTACATGGTGACTTGCTTGCGGTTCAAGCGCGCCGCATTCAGCGCCGCTTCGTTCACCATGTTGGCCAGATCGGCTCCGGAAAATCCCGGTGTTCCGCGCGCGAGTACGTTCAAATTCGTGTCGTCGGAGACGGGAACTTTCTTGACGTGCACCTTGAGAATTTCCTCGCGCCCGCGAATGTCGGGCAGGCCCACAACCACGCGCCGGTCGAAGCGGCCAGGCCGCAGCAGCGCGGGGTCGAGCACGTCGGGGCGGTTAGTGGCAGCCACCAGGATCACGCCGTCGTTCGATTCGAAGCCGTCCATCTCGACGAGCAACTGGTTCAGCGTCTGCTCGCGCTCATCGTGGCCGCCGCCCAGGCCTGCGCCCCTGTGGCGTCCGACCGCGTCAATCTCATCGATAAAGATGATGCAGGGCGCGTTCTTCTTGCCCTGCTCGAACAGGTCGCGCACGCGGCTTGCGCCCACGCCGACGAACATCTCAACGAAGTCGGAGCCGGAGATGGAGAAGAAGGGAACGTTGGCCTCGCCGGCCACGGCACGCGCCAGAAGCGTTTTGCCGGTTCCCGGAGGCCCGACGAGCAGCACGCCCTTGGGAATGCGGCCGCCCAGCTTTTGAAACTTCTGCGGCTCGCGCAGGTACTCGATGATCTCCTTCAGCTCTTCCTTGGCCTCATCCACACCGGCCACGTCTTTGAATGTGACCTTCTTTTGTTGCATGGAGAGCAGGCGCGCGCGGCTCTTGCCGAACGACAATGCCTTGTTGCCGCCCGACTGCATCTGGCGAAGCATAAAGAACCACACGGCAATCAGCAGCACAAACGGGCCCGCGTTAATGAGGAGGGGGATCAGGATGTTGCTCTGCTCGGGCTTGATGTTGCAGACCACCTTGGCCGTTACCATGGCTTTCAGCAGGTCTTCGTAGTTGGGCGGCAGAGTGGTGTGGAACTCGTCTTTGGGCGAGACCTTGAGGTGGCCGTGCAGCTCGTTGCCCTGGATGGCGACGTCGTTTACCTGATTGTTGACCACCTTGTCATAGAGGTCGGAGTAGGAGTATTCCGGCTCCTTCGCCATGCCGGTGCTTCTCTCCACCACGCCCCACAACAGCACGAGGCAGATGAGGATAAAAAGCCAAAACATTATGGTTTTAACGCTCGAGTTCACCAACGTCTCCTTTTCGCGGCGGAGAAGAACCAGAGACCGCGACCCCCATGTCGAACCTGGCCAAAGTCCACTTTCTTAGACGTCCCGCGGCCCAACAAAGTGGCAAAAACTACACAGCGCCTCTAAGGAGACACGCATCGCGCGCCGCCTTGGAAGCAGTAACCCGATTGTACTCCCCGGGCAGTGGAAGTTGGAGGTGCGCCTATGCTACGAAAGGGGCAGGATTCGGATCGCCAACGGCCTTGCGGGTTTAGCGGGTGGGCGATTCCGGGCTAATAGCGGCCCTCGATGGTCGCCGAAACCACGATTTCCGGGTCCGGCTCCAATTCCACGCCGCGCATCCAGACGATGTGCCCGCCGATTTCAAGGACCGGCCAGACTTCCCGGTCGGTTCCTGTAACCCGCAGACGTTCCAGCACTTCCTTCACTTTGCGCGGACCGGATGAATGGCGGAGCCTCACGCGATCGCCCGGCTTCCAGTTGCGCAGGATCGCCGTCTTCCCGGCTGGACCGCTGCGGCCGTTCGGGGTTCCGCGGGCCATCGCGGCGTCGCGAATCTCGATGCGGAGCCGGATCCCAAAGGCGGGCGCGTCGATCTCACCCGGGATTGCGGCTGTGTAGGCCTCCGGCGGCACTCCCGTGCTTTTGCTTTTTGGAGCAGGGCTGAGGTCAGTAAACAGCCGCAGCTCGCGGGCGGTTCTCTCGGCGCGCAGGCAGTGCGGCAGAGCCAGCTTCTGGCCGGCGCGGCCGGCGAGCGCGAGCGATCGCAAAGCTTCAGTTGCGGTGAAGTCGAGCGCGGCGCCGAACTGTGCGGCGGCGTAGCGAATGAGCCGCCTTTGCAGCGCGGGAGCGAGCGCGGCCAGACGATTCACTTCAATCGCCAGGCCTGAATCGAGGCCGGCGCCGGCAGCGCGGCCGCCCCCGCGAACCGGACGCCCCGGCAGCAAGGTCGCCGCGGCGACCGGCGCGAGCATGGTTTGCCACCACGCATCTTCTTCACGCGCGATGTCCGCCATCTGAGCCAAGTGCTCGCGCAGCCGGGGATTCCAGCCCTCGAGCAGCGGCAGCAGCTCGTGGCGGATGCGATTGCGGGTGAAGGTCAGATTGCGATTCGACGAGTCCTCTCGCCAATCCTGGCCAAGCTCGCGCAGGTAGGCCTCGATTTCAGCGTGGGTCGCGCCCAGCAGCGGGCGAATGATGCCGCCCCCCTCCGGGGTTTCGAGTTTTGGACTAATTCCAGCCAAGCCTTCGGTCCACGCTCCGCGGAGGAATTTTGCGAGAACCGTCTCGGCCTGGTCGTCGAGCGTGTGCGCTGTCGCGATTGCGTCGAGTTCGCCCGAAGCCATGAGTTGCCGGAACCACTGGTAGCGCAGGCGGCGCCCGGCTTCTTCAATGGTCTCGGCGGCTTTGCCGGATTTAAGGTTGGCCTGCGCTTCCTGGTCGGTGTCGACGCGCGCCTCGTGAAAAGAAAGGCCCAGCTTCGCCGCCAGATCCCGGCAGAATTCCAGGTCGACGTCAGCTTCCGCTCCGCGCAAACCGTGGTGCAGATGAGCGGCGTGGAGCGCGAGTCCCAGTTCCCTGCCGCGCGCCGCAAGAATCCGCAAGAGCGCCACCGAATCCGCGCCGCCGGAGAGGGCAACGGCCAGGCGCATTCCAGGCTTGAGCAGCGTTGTGTCGAGAGGCAGAGATGGAGGCTTCGCGGAACCCACGCAACGATTCTACGAGGTTGGGATACGGAGTTGGGATACGGCCCAACGGTGTTGGATTGTGCCGCACCGCGCAAAACTCCGGCAACACTCACGAAGATACGCACAGCGACGCGCCTTTATACTGGCTCGATATGGAAATCCGCACGGCTGAAACAACCGACGCCGCTCTCATCGCAGCGCATCGCCGGGCAATGTTCGCAGAGATTGACACCCTTGACGAAACCCTTTTGGATGCGCTGGAGCTTCGCTCGGTTACGTGGACGGAGCGCATGATTCGCGGAGGCAAATACTACGGATGGATCGCGATCGACGCGGGCCGGCCGGTGGCATCGGCCAGTCTTTTGATTCTCGACTGGCCGCCGCATCCATTCGATCCGGAAGGCGAGCTGCGCGGATATCTTCTGAACGTGTACGTTGAACCGGAGTACCGAAAGCGCGGGATTGCCCGCAAGCTCATCGAACGTTCGATGGCTGAAGCGAGCCGGCGCAAAATCCGCGTGGTCACGCTGCACAGCTCGCAAGCGGGGCGGTCGCTCTATGAGCGCCTGGGTTTTCACGCGACCAACGAGATGATGCACACCGAGCCGGATGAAAGCTGAAAGCTCGCGCGGTGCTATACTCCCGGAGTTATGCAAGTCTTTGTGATTGTTCCCGCTGCGGGACTGGGCACGCGAATGACCGGCCCGCAGCCTAACCAGCAGCCGAAGCAGTTTCTGGCGCTCGGCGGCGTGCCCATCCTGATTCACTCGTTGCGCGCATTTGCGGCTGCGCCGCGGGTGACAGCGGTCTACGTGGCTGTGCGCAAGTCGGAGATGGAGCGTGCGGAGGCCCAGGTGGCGGAGTACGGATTCGCCGGACGCGTCCATGTCGTTGAAGGCGGCGAAAAGCGCCAGGAATCGGTGGCCAACGCGCTCGATGCCCTGCCGGCGGAACCGGACGACATTGTGCTGGTCCACGACGCGGTGCGCCCGCTTATCGACGCCGCCACCATCGAGCGCACCATCGATGCGGTAGCCGAGTACGGCGCGGCCATCGTGGGCATGCCCGCCACAGACACGATCAAGCAGGTGGAACGAACCGCGCACGGAGCGCTGGTGACGGCGACCATCCCGCGCGAATTCGTGGTGCAGGCGCAGACGCCACAGGGATTTCGATTTGGGCTGCTGCAGCGCGCCTTTGCCGAGGCCAATGCCGACGGATTTGTGGGCACCGACGAGGCTTCGCTGGCCGAGCGCGCGGGAATTCCCGTAGCCGTGGTGCACGGTTCTCAGGTTAATCTGAAGATTACGCAGCCGGGCGACCTGGCGCTGGCCGAGTTCTACCTGCAGCAGCGCGGCAGGTGAAGGAAGATCGCCGCAGCCGCGTCTTCGCCCCAGGTTGAAAGGGTAGGATCCAAATGAGAAAGACCGTTTGGGTTGCATGTTCTTTGCTCTGGTTTGCATCCGCCGCATTGGCTCAGAACCGGGTTGATACAAAGTGGACCTGCGAGAAACCGTCGCCGTTCTACACCGTGGCCGTAGGCGATGCGCCGAATCACACTTATACGATCTTCAAAGTCAGCTGCAAATCGACGGCAAGCGACCCAAACTTCCAGGAAGACAACAGTGACTATACAGAGTTCCAGGAAATGCAGGATGGATCTGTGAGCGTACATGGCCGCATGAATGTGGCAATGAAAAATGGAGACAAGGTGTACTACTCATTTGAAGGATCCTTCTCAACAGATACCACAAAGCCATTCACGCAAAGATGGAAGCTTGAAAGTGGAACTGGAAGATTCAAATCCATTGGGGGCGGCGGTACCTGTTCCGGCATGGTCCATACTGATGGCACTGGCGATATGGAGTGCATTGGCACCTTTTCGATCGTCAGGTAGGCCGAGATGCCGCGTGCTCACGGAAACCCCGGCATGAAATAGGCAATTTATTCACCTCGGCCGTGCCCGAATCGGGGAAATAAATTCCCGATAAGCGGAGCCCTCGACACCAATTTCCTGGAAAAGGAATTAAGATCGCAAGTACCGACGACGAGGAGAAAAGGCCGGGAGAGCGACGCAAATGATGGACACACGCATCGGATTTGGCTATGACTCGCACGAATTCAAGCCCGGTGTGCCCTTGCGCCTTGGCGGCATGACGCTCAACCATCCCGAAGGCCTGGCCGGCCACTCCGATGGCGACGTGCTGCTCCACGCCATCACCGATGCGCTGCTGGGCGCGGTGGCCGCGGGCGACATCGGCAGCTTCTTCCCGCCCGGCGATCCGCGCTGGAAAGACGCCGACTCCGCCATCTTTCTCAACCTGGCTCTGGAAGAGCTGCAGCATGCGGGCTACGGCATCGTCAACATCGACACGACCTTGATCCTGGCCGCGCCCAAAATTTCGCCCATTGCGGCAGAAATGAGCTCGCGGGTCGCCGATCTTCTCGGTGTGAGCATCGATCAGGTGAGCATCAAGGCCAAGACGCCCGAGGGCCTGAACCTGGATCACGTTGCCCAGTGCCATGCCGTGGCTCTCGTCGAGCGCGTGCAGGAGCCGGAAGAATTGAAAAGCATGAGCGAAGTAGTCGAGAGCCAGCGTCAGCTCGAAGACGTGGTGGAAGATTTGCTGAGCTCGGTGCACGGCGTACCCAAGAAGCGGACGATTACCCCGGTCTACGACACGGAAGACATCACGTAGGCATTGGCGGGCCAGTGCCGCAGAGCCCTCTCCACGTAAAAACAAGCGCCTTCGCAGGAATTCCGGCTTCTCCGATTTTTATTGAAGATTCATGGGTTTAGCTGTACCTTGACTGCGAAACCAATTCCGCATTGGAGCGTTGCGAATGAATTATCTGGCGGTACTTCTGCAAGATCAGACCGATTTGTCTACAGCGCAGCATGCGCTCATGGTGATGGTTCCGATCTTCATGCTCGTTGGAATCATCTTTCTGGCGATCATCATCATTCCCTTCTGGTTCATCTGCAAGAAGGCCGGCTTCTCGCCCTGGCTTTCGCTGCTGAACATTGTCCCGATGGGCAATCTGATCCTGGTCTACGTGCTGGCTTTTGCGCAATGGAAGGTTGTGCCCGTGCCCCAGTTGGGGTATCCGCCGCCCTACCCGCAACCGCTGCTGCCGCCGCAACTGCCGCCGCAGCAGTGAGACGCTCAACACTGCCCGGCCGGAGAGCGTTGCGGTAGCATCGTGAGTGGAAACGAAACGACACGATGCCTGATCCCAACTCCTCCAGCGCTGCCACTCCGCGCGTTCGCTTTGCGCCCTCGCCCACCGGCTTCCTGCATGTGGGA
>JBEKWT010000143.1:0-7651 GCA_049512795.1 Occallatibacter sp. | reverse complement strand
GGCGGCCGCGCGCTGGCAAATCAACGTGGCCGACATCCAGGACGCCATCCAGACTGCCGTCGGAGGCAACGCGGTTACTCAGGTTCTCAAAGGCGAGGAAGTCTATAACCTCACCCTGCGCTACCTCCCCGAGTATCGCAGCACCCGCGATGCCATCGACAACATCCGCCTCCTGTCGCCGTCGGGCGAGCGTGTTTCTCTCGCTCAGCTCTGCACCGTCAATGAAGCCGACGAAGGCTCTGAGATCTATCGCGAAAACAACCAGCGCTACGTCGCCATCAAGTACAGTGTCCGCAACAGGGCTTTGGGCGACGCCGTCCGTGAAGCCATCCAGAAAGTCAACGCGCAGGTCAAGCTGCCGCGCGGATATCACATCGGATGGGAGGGCGAATTCCAAAGCGAACTGCGTGCCGAGGCGCGCATGCTGATCATCGTACCCATTACCGCGCTGCTCATCTTCATCATCCTCTACTCCATGTTCAAGTCGTTTAAGTGGGCCATCCTGATTATGGCCACGGTGGCCATGGCCAGCATCGGCGGCCTGCTGGTGTTGCTGGTTACCGGCACCGAGTTCAGCGTCTCTTCCGAAGTTGGCTTCCTGGCGCTCTTCGGAGTTTCCGTCCAGTCAGGTGTCATCCTGCTGGAATACATCAACCAATTGCGCGCCCGCGGCATGACGGCCGAGGACGCAGCCGTGGAAGGATCCGTGGTGCGCTTGCGTCCCATCATGATGACCATGCTTGTCGCAACCCTGGGACTGCTCCCCGCCGCCTTGTCTCACGGCATCGGATCCGATTCTCAGCGGCCTTTCGCAATTGTCATTGTTGGCGGCTTGATCACGAATCTCCTGATGAGCGTCATCCTGCTCCCCACGCTTTACGTGTGGGTGGCCCGCGACTCCGACATCCTCCCCGCAGCCGAAGAATTCGAAGAGGAATAACGGCAGCGCCTCGACTGGCCGCCTTGTTGCTATGCTCCCGTAGTCCCACCGTCCCCCGACCACTAACCACTAATCACTAATCGCTAAGTCAGAAGCTGAATTTCACCGCTCCCTGAAGAATCCGCGGAGGCGCCGCGCTGATCGCATTGCCGAATGTCGAGCTTCCAATGTTGCCGTCGATCGCGCTCGGCCCGTTGAACTGCGCGTGGTTGAAGACGTTGAATGCCTCCACGCGAAAGAGCAGCGATGTCGATTCTGTCAGAGGCAGGCTCTTGGCCAGCGCCGTGTCGTAGTTGTCCGCGCCGGGGCCGTGAAAAAAACGCCTCTTCGACGTGCCCGGCGTGCCCGGCGCATTCCCGCTGAACGCCGCTGCATCGAAGTAGCTATTTCCGTTCGTACGCGGATTGCGATTCAGGTGGAGCGGTCCGCCGTCATAGTCGGGTTCGTCGATGCTGCTGTTGTTCACGCCATTCGGATTGGTGCCGATCAGCGAATTGTCCCCGTTGTTCGTCATGGTTACGGGAAAGCCGCTCGCAAATCGCGTGATTCCCGAGAGCGTCCATCCCTGGCTGAAGCGATCGGCATGCATCAGCCTGTCAATCGGCAGGTGATATTCGTAACTGAGCACGAAATTCTGCTTCACGTCGAACGCCGATAGCGCATAGCTGAGCGCCGGATTAAACGGATTGACCTCTTCGCCGATATTCGACGAATCATCCAGCGATTTGCTGTAAGTGTAAGCTGCCGAGAATTCGAGCCGCCCACTCGTGTGCCGCGCGCTCAATTCCAGCGCGTTGTAGTTAGCCCGGCCGATCGTCGATTGCAGCGCGTCGCTCCCAAAGTTTGCTCCCAGCGGCCCACGCGTTCCGTTCACCTGTCCTCCGCCGATCGGGTAATACACCGTGTCTTCGCCGCCCGCGCCGCACGTCAGCGTGCCCGGCTGGACCTCACTCGGCTGGCTCAGGCTCAGGCACAGCGCGGGATTGCCTGGGTTCGCCTCGATCAACACCCGCTGCCGATGACTCGACGTTCCGATGTAGCTCGCGCTCAAAACCGTGTCCGGCCCCGCCTGCCGTTCAATTGAAAGCATCCACTCTTCGGTATACGGTACGCGGTTGTGCACGTCGTACCCCGGAATTCCGCTGATCGGCTCGTACGCGCTCCAATCGACGCTCGCGTCGGGATGGGAGCGTGACGCATCGAACGGCGCAAGGCTATACGGAAACGGCTGACCATAGTTGGTTCCGTCCGCCGCCGTGACAAATGGCGTTGCAAACAGCGGCGGAGCCGGACTTGTGTACGTTGTCCCGTAGGGCGCGTTCGCCGCCAGCACGCTGATCGAAAGTGCATCGATCGCCGTATAGAAATTGCCAAAGCTCGCGCGAATGCTCGTCGTCCCCTCGCTGCCCAGCACCTTCTTGAGCGCCCCGCTTCTCGCCTGGGGCGACCACGCCACTCCCACGCGCGGCGAAAATCCAAGGTTGTCCACCGGCGCCAGCGTACGCTTGACCCCCGGATCACCCGGATACAAAATCCCCGCCGGCGCTCCCGGAAACACCACCGACTGCGCGCCCGCCACAAACGTCGAAATCTGGTTGTACTTCTCCGTCCACGGCGCAATGCGGTCCCACCGCAGCCCGTAATTCAGCGTCAGACTCGGCCGCGCGTGCCAGCTATCCTGCGCAAACAGCCCCACATATTTGTTGCGCGCATAAAACGGGTTCAGTTGGCTCTGGTTGTACTGGCTCGGCACGCCGATCAGAAAATCTGCAAAGTCCACGCCCGTCTCCGTCCCCGAGAAAACAAAACTCCCGTTGAATTGCGCGATCGGGTGCGCGTTTACCTGGTCGGTGTGAAACTCCGCGCCCATCTTCATCGTGTGGCTGCCCAGCACCTTTGATAAAGTGTCCGACGCCTGGTAAGTGTCGTTCGCCTGGATCAACTGGTTCGCCGGCGCCCCAATCGAGTAGCCATTGAAATTCAGATTCTCTACGCTCTGCCCTTTGGGATCGAGCGCCACAATGCTGGGCGTTCCATCGGCGTTCGCAAATCCTTGCGACACCAGGCTCACCCCGCGCCCGCCCACCGGCTGTCCCAGGTTGTTCAGGTCGCGCAGGTAGCTCACGTGCGCCTCATTCACCGTCGTCGAACTGATCGTCTTTGTCGCGCCCAGCGCCACCAGTTGCGCTCGACCCGTCGTCAGCGCGTCGAACCCCGGAACGCTGGCCCCGCTCTGCGCCGTCGGATACGGATTATCCAAATCGAAATCGTCGATAAAGTAGTAAGCCGACACCAGGCCCCAGCGCGTATTTGCATCCAGCCGCGCGCCCGCCTTGTCGTCGCGCACCGTCTGGTTGTACGCCGACGTCGCAAACCCGCTCACATTGTTGGGCGCCGGAATGTACTCGAGCATCCGTTGCGCCGGAACCGACCATGCGCTCTCAGGAATCTCCGCATTCCCAAACACGCATTGTCCCGCCTGCGCATCCGCCACCGTGCAGCCGTTAAAGTAGTACGGCTCGCCCTGCGTAACCCTGTAGCCCAGCCTCTGGGTCAACAGGCTCGCAAAGTACGGGCCGCCCACCGTCCCTCTCAGCAGCGTGTTGCCCTTGCTGTTCACAAAGTCAGAAAGGTTCCCCGTCCGGTCCGCGTTCGACGGCACGCTGATCTCCCCCGTATCGATCCCCTGCGTCTGCCGCGTGCCCTGGTAGTCCGTAAAGAAAAACAGCTTGTCTCGCCGGATCGGCCCTCCCAGCGTTCCTCCAAACTGGTTCTGCCGGTACACTCCGCGCATCGGCGAAAAATAATTCCGCGCATCCACATCCGTGTTGCGCAAAAAATCGAACGTGCTTCCGTGGAGCACGTTGCTCCCGTTCTTCGTCACCGCGCTCACCTGGCCGCCGCTGAACTCCCCATACTCCGCGTCGAAGTTGCTCGTCACCACCCGAAACTCGGCAATCGCGTCCAGGTTGGGAACAATCGCCGTACCCGCGTTCACATCCTCTTCCGCATCGCTGCCGTTCACGCTGAAATAATTTGCCGTCTCCCGCTGTCCGTTCACTGAAATTGTTCCGGGGTTCAGCGTCCCTGAAGGGTCCAGAATCGTTGCGCCCACGTCCTGCACCGTCGCCGAGCCCATCGTTGTCGAAGGAGCCACTCCCGGCTCAAGCGTCAGCAGATCGGTAAAGCTGCGCCCGTCGAGCGGCACCGCGGCCATCTCGCGCCCCGTAATCACCTCGCCCGACTGCGCGCTCACCGTCTCCACATGCAGCGTATTGTCTGAAACGGTCACCGTCTGCGAAATCTTGCCAACCTCGAGCTGGCAGTCCAGCGTCAGCGCCGCATCCGTATCGAGCACAATGCCCTCGCGCCGGTTGCTCTCAAACCCAGTCGCCTGCACATCCAACTCATAGCGCCCCACCGGAAGCACCGGCAGCATGTAATATCCGCTCCCATTGCTCCGCGTTTCATGTGTGATCCCCGTGCCCGCCTCCCGCACCGTCACATCGGCGTTTGGTACCACTCTTCCTTGCGGATCCTTCACCGTTCCCGAGATGCTCCCCGTCACCGCTCCCCGCGCGCTGGCAACTAAGAACAGGCAAATCAGGCTCAGCCAGATCGAGCGCAGTTGGATCGCAAATCGGCGATTCCGGCTACGAAGCTCCAATTTCGACGTTCCCATTTGAATTTCTGGTCCCCTCGGTCGCCGCCCCTGCAGCCCCATCAGGACCCTCACAAGGCGGACGTAATATACGACCAATTTAGTCTCCATTTAATATACGACAAATTAAGTCGCTATTCTACGCAGTGACCTGAATCACACCACCTCGTGAGATTTGCCTCTTTCTCGGGCCTGGGCAGCGCCTGGCGCCCGTGTTCGATTAGGTTTTGGTCGGGTTCTTGATTGCGGCTCGGCTACAACCTCGACTCTGAACCGTTGTGCGAAAATCAAACTTTGCACACGCAATCCAACTTCCGCCTGCTCATCGTCCGTTTGGGCGCAATGGGCGATATTCTCCATGCGCTGCCTGCGATTACGGCTTTGCGCCTCGCTCATCCCGATTGGCAAATCGGCTGGGTCGTCGAGCCGCGCTGGCAACCGCTGTTAAGAGCAGGGACCAAGGGAACAAGGGAACAAGGGAACAAGGAAACGAACGAAGAGCGATTGGCGATCAGTGGAAACCGAAGTGCGGAGGCGGACATTCGCGGCCCGGAAATGCCCGTTCGCGGCTCAGCGATGCCGATTGTCGACCGTCTCCACTTCGCCCCGAGCCGGGAATGGAAGCGCCATCCGCTGAGCTCCAGCACGCGCCGCGCGATCGCCGCTCTTCGCCGCGAGCTCCGCGCTGCTAATTACAGCGCCGTCCTCGACCTTCAGGGAGCGATCCGTTCCGCTGTCATCGCCCGCATGAGCGGCTGTCCGCGCCGCATTGGCGAGGCCGCGCCGCGCGAGTGGCCTGCGCAGTGGCTCTTCACGGAGCGCGTCGTCACGCACGGAGCGCACGTCATCGAACAGGATCTGGAGCTCGCCTCGGCCGTTGCCGGTGACGCATTCGCAACCAGCCTCGCGAACGCGTCTGGCTTGGCGAAGACCTCTGGCTTGGAGAGTTTCGCCCCGCTCCTGCCCGCCCCGCTGCTGCCAATCGATCCGGAAGCCGAAGCCTGGTGCGCCAACTGGCTCGCCGAAACATTTCCTGGCGTCGCGCAACCCATCGCGCTCGTCACTCCTGGTGCGGGCTGGGGCGCCAAGCGCTGGCCGCCCGAGCGTTACGCCGCTGTCGCCGAGGGACTTGGCGAACGCGGCCTCCACGTCGTGGTCAACGCCGGTCCGGGCGAGGAGCCGCTTGCCGCCACAATCGCCTCTGGCCGGGCCGTTCCGCTCACCGCAACTCTCCCGCAGTTGATCGCTCTCACGCGCCGCATCGCCCTCTGCATCGGCGGCGACACCGGACCGCTCCATCTGGCCAGCGCCCTCGGCCGTCCCGTCGTCGGCATCTACGGTCCCACCGATCCCAGCCGCAACGGCCCTTACGGCACGCGCGCCCGCGTGCTCCGCAGTCCGGACAGTCGCCGCGACCACTCCCGCCGCGACGCACCCGATCCCGGCCTGCTCACCATCGCGCCAGACGATGTACTTCGCGCCGCCGACGAGCTGCTCGCCGAGGAGAGTGCGCGATGACCCAGCACGTCACCCCTCCAAAGGCTGGAACCGCGGAGCAATGGCAGAAGCTCGCGCGCCGCATTCGCGTCCCCCTGGGATTCCTGACCGCGGCAGTTTATCTCGTCGAGGTCGCGCGCCGGCCTCCGCATCCAACCGCAATCGCGTGGAGCCTTGCGCTCGTTCTCCCCGGCTTGGCTCTGCGCGCAGCCGCCTCCGGCACGGTCAAGAAGAATCAGGAACTCACCGTCACCGGCCCCTACGCACACACGCGAAACCCGCTCTATCTCGGATCCTCACTGATTGCAGCCGGTTTCGCTGTGGCGCTGCTCAGCTGGCCCGTGGCGTTGCTCCTCGCGTTTGGCTTCGCGGCAGTCTATATCTCGGTCATCGCATCCGAAGAGCGATTCCTGCGCGCCACATTTCCCGTGTTCGACGTCTACTGCCGCAGCGTACCCCGATTCATCCCGCGCCTCACCCCCGCCAGATTGCCTGCGGAATTGGGCTTACCCGCTGTTTCCCAACCAGTTACTCAAGGGACTACGGGTGGCTTCTCGCTTGCCCTCTACCTCGAGCACCGCGAGTACAATTCTGCTTTAGGGGCCGCACTGCTGTACCTGAGCCTGCTCTATCTGCGACCGGTGGTTGAGACCTTGATGCACCGGGCCTGGTAGGCGCTTTCTGCTTCCACGAAGTCCAACGGTTTGGGCCGGGTCAATCCCGAAGAATTCGAGCCTGGACAATCCGCGCCATCAGGAGCCCTGCCGAACCTTGAAGACACGCGTGATCGCAAAACCAGAGTTGCGGGTTCCCGAATCCACGCCGCGAAGTCGTCGCGACCCCAAGGAGCGGCGACCTTCATTCAGGCCACGCCCACTCCGGTTTCGCCCCATCGCAGTCGCTTTACTGTTGGGTCTCGCTCTAGCGGCCATCTCGCCCGGCCAGGATCCTGCCATCCTGTCGCCACCCCGGGCCGGTTTCAGCTTCCCCGCGCGACAGACCCTCACCTATTCGGTGGATTGGAGAGTCTTTCCCGCCGGCATCGCTGTCGTTCACTTTGAGGCGGCCGGCGATCGCGAGCGCATCATCGCGTCCGCGAACACCAGCGGCGCCATCAATCTGCTTTTTCACGTCTCCGACAACTTCCAGTCCGACTTTGACCGCGTAAAGGGCTGCACCTATGACTTCGACAAGCAAACCGTCGAAGGGCGGCGCCAGTTCAACTCGACCCTCAACATCGATTACGCTCAATCCAAGTCCATCCTCGACGAGAAGAATATGGTCAGCGGCCAGGCCAAGCATGCGGAGTATCCCGTGCGGGGCTGCCTCACCGACCTGCTCACTGGCGTGTTTTACCCGGGATCGCAGCAGCTCGTGGTCGGGAATAGCTTCGTGATTCCCGTTGCCGACGCCCAGCGCACAGTGCTCGTGACCATGAAGGTAGAAGGCCGCGAAGAGATCAAAACCACGCTCGGCACCTTCAAAACCATCCGGGTGCAGCCAACTGCGGATGCCGGAGTCGTGAAGAATCGCGGCAACATCTGGATCTGGTA
>JBEKWT010000142.1:0-7652 GCA_049512795.1 Occallatibacter sp. | reverse complement strand
ATCAACGACCATCACCTGACTGAAGCGCACGATAAGCTTCCCACCGCCCTCGCCATCCTCAATCCCAATCAGCCGGGATGTTCCTATCCCGAAAAATCCCTCTGCGGTGCTGCCATCGCGCTCAAGCTCGCCCAGGCCCTGCTTGAGCGGCATGACCCCGTTCGCCTGCGCGAGAAGACGCTGCCCAGTTTCCTCAAGATGGCAGCCATTGCCACCATCGCCGACTCGGTTTCGCTCCGCGGAGAGAACCGCACCATCGCCGCGCTCGGCCTGCGCGAGCTGCGCCGGCCCGTTGGCTGCGGCCTGCGCGCGCTGTTCGCCGCCGCCGCCCTCGATCCGGCAGCAAAGCAGCTCACCGGCTACGATGTCGCCTTCCGCCTGGCGCCGCGCATCAACGCCGCCGGGCGCATGGACGTCGCTTCTGACGTCGTCGAGCTCTTTTCGACTCGCGATGCACTGCGTGCGGCGGAGCTTGCCAACAAATTGGAGCGGCTGAACCGCGAGCGCCGCGACGTCGAAGCCGCCGCCCTCGCGCTCATCGAAGAGCGCATCGCGACCGACGAAGAACTCTGTGCCGACCGCCTCCTCGTCGTCGATGGCGACGGCTGGCATCGCGGTGTCATCGGAATCCTCGCGTCGCGCGTCGTCGAGCGCACCGCCAAGCCCGCCATCGTTGTCAGTGTGGAAGACGGCGTCGCTCATGGCTCCGGCCGCTCCGTCGACGGCTTCGCGCTTCTCTCCTCCATTGAGAGCTGCGCCGACCTCTTTACTCGCTTCGGCGGCCACGCCTTCGCTGTCGGCTTCGCTTTGCCGGCCACTTCTTTACCCGAGCTCAAGCGCCGCCTGCGCCTCTACGCCGAAGAACACCTTGCCGCCCGTCCCGTGGAGCGCCTCCTGCGCATCCACGCCGAGTTGCCGCTCGACCGCATCACGCCCGTCCTCGCCGGATGGCTCAGGAAGCTCGAGCCGCTTGGCCATGGCAACCCCGAGCCTGTCTTCGTCGCGCGCAATGTGCGGCTCGTTGCGCCGCCGCGCATCATGAAAGAACGCCATCTGCGCCTCGAACTGGCGCAGGACCCCGCCCCATCATCGCAGAGAAATTCCGCTCGCTTGTCGGGCAGCCCAGCGCCTGTCAGCTCCATCCGGGCCGTCGGCTGGAACCTTGCCCATCGCGTCGCCGACCTCTCACTCGCGCAGGGCAGCGCCATCGACGCCGTCTACCGCATCCGTGAGAATGACCACCCCGACTTCGGCGGCCTCGAAATCGAAATCCTGGGCCTGCAACGAGACCCGGCTCTCCCAGCAAGCTCGCGATTTTCCGAGTCATAGCATTGCAAATTCCCGCTTTTGCGCATCTAACACGATGCGCTTCGATTCCTACCGGGAAGCAGGACAACCATGCCCAACAATTCCAATACGTCCGTTTTGATTGCCGGGGGCGGTCCCACCGGCCTGGCAGCCGCGCTCGAACTGCGCCGTTTCGGCATCCCGGTCAGAATCGTCGATGAAATGGAAGGCCCTACGGAAACCTCGCGCGCCATCGCCATCCAGGCACGCACGCTCGAGGAACTGGAATTGCGTGGTTTGGCAGATGAGTTCGTTCGTATCGGTCATCGCGCCGACGGCGGAGATATTTACGGCGGGGGCAGGCTCCTTGTCCACGCAGATTTTACGAAACTCCCCAGCCGCTACAACTTCGTACTTTTTCTGGCGCAAACCGTGACCGATCGCATCCTGCGAGAAGCCCTTGAAGCGCATGGCGGCTCTGTCGAGTGGGCGGTGAAAATGAAAGCCTTCGGCCAAGATCCCTCCGGCGTGACCGCGACACTTGAGCACGCAGACGGCTCGCTCGAAGAGGTCAACGCTGCATACATGATTGACGCCGAGGGCGCTCACAGCATTATCCGCAGTACGCTCGGACTGCAATTCAAAGGCAAGACTCTCGACGAAACCTTCGTTTTGGGCGACGGGCACTCGACGGCAGCATTTCTAGCTCAAACTTCCACATTTTCTCTTCGGAACAGGGTATGCTCGCCTTGTTTCCCATGGGCGGCGGCCACTTCTGGGTTGTCGCAGACCATCCTCTGCGCATCTCTGCGCAACCGGAAAAGCCCACGCTTGAAGAATTGCAAGCCACCTACGATCAGCGATCGCACATTCCGGCAAGGCTGCAGCAGCTGACGTGGAGCTCGGTCTTCCAGGCCAACAGCCGTATGGTGTCGACCCTGCGTGTGAGCCGGATTTTTCTGGCCGGCGATGCAGCGCATATTCACAGTCCGGCAGGCGGGCAAGGGATGAACACCGGCATCCAGGATGCCATGAACCTGGGCTGGAAGCTCGCGCTCGTGCTCCAAGGCAAAGCGCCGGAGAATCTGCTCGATACCTACGGGGACGATCGACTCCCAGTGATGCGTTCTATCCTTTCCACAACCGAAGGACTCACCAACGCTCTCGGGGGACCATCAATCCTGAGAAGTTTTTTCATGCACCTTGCTCCATGGATCGCCAATGCGGAATTCGTCCAGGATACTGCAACATCACGCATCAGCCAGATCGCGCTGAATTACAGAAGCAGCCCTCTCTCTGACGATCATTTTGGCGACGGCTCATTGGTTGCCGGCGACCGCGTACCCGATTTGGCCGTTCGCGCCTCTGCCGGCCTGCAGAGCGAAATAAAACGAGCCTTCGACTTGCTCAGCTCCGATCGCTTCACGCTTTTGCTGGCGAATTTCACCGATCCGGCAGCTAAATCGAAATTTTCCGAATCGCTGACGCCCTGGAGCGAACTCATCGAAACGTCTTCTATCTCCGCGCCCGATGGCGACGACAAAAAGCCGTTCACGGAAGCCTTCGGAGAGACACCGTCCGTCACTCTCGTCCGTCCCGACGCGTATGTCGGTTTCCGTGGTACTCAATCGTCCGCTGACGCACTGAGCAAGTATTGCAAGCAGTGGCTCTCCTGCAGCCCAGAAGCAGGCCGCGTGACCGGCAGGAAAGCCGTCATCAAAATGAAATTGTCATCCTGAGCGAAGTTTGCCGTTTGAGTCCCAAAAACAAAGACCCTCCGCATCACGGAGGGCCTCGCTCGATCCCTTTGAATCAGCAGCTCTGGAGAACCGCAGGTAACAGTTCCACCGATGCGGCAGCTAACTTGCTAACACGCTCACTCGCTGCTCTTACCCCACCACTTCGATGCCCATCGAGCGCGCCGTTCCCTTGATGCTCCTGATCGCGGCCTCAACCGACGCCGCGTTCAAATCCGGCATCTTCTGCGTGGCGATCTCGCGCACCTGCTTCTCGGTCACTTTGCCCTTCTTTTCCTTGTTGGGCGTGCCCGACCCCTTCTCGATCCCTGCCGCCTTCTTGAGCAGCACTGCCGCCGGCGGCGTCTTGGTCACAAAGCTGAAGGTGCGGTCGCCGTACACCGTGATGACGACCGGAATAATCAATCCGGCCATCTCCTTGTTCTGGGTCTTCGCGTTGAACTGCTTGCAGAACTCCATAATATTGACCTGCGCCTGGCCCAGCGCGGGGCCAACCGGCGGCGCGGGCGTGGCTTTGCCAGCTTCGATCTGCAATTTCACGTAGCCGTTAATCTTCTTCGGAGGTGCCATGTCGTTTCCTTTTGAAACCAGCCCTTAGCTTCTAGCTTTTAGCTCCTGGCTGGTCATTTCCTTAACCAAATTTTGGTGCCGAATCCTCAGTGTTCGCTCGCAACCGGCGGCGGCTAGATCGCCAGCCCGGCTAGAAGCTGAAAGCTACTAAATGAGAACCTCGGCTACTCAATCTTTTCCACTTTGCCGAACTCGAGTTCGACTGGCGTGGACCGCCCGAAGATCGTCACCATCACCTTCAGCGTTTCGCGATCCTCGTTCACTTCGTCCACTACGCCGTTAAAGTTGGCGAACGGCCCATCGGTGATGCGCACCTGTTCGCTCTTCTCAAACTTGATCTTCATCCGCGGTTTATCTTTGGATGTCTCGCTGCGGAAGAGAATCGAGCTCACTTCTTCCTCGCTCAACGCCACGGGCTTGTCGCCGGTGCCCAGGAACCCCGTCACCTTGGGCGTGTCTTTCAGCACGTGCCATAGCTCGTTATCGAGCTCCATCTCCACCAGCACGTAGCCGGGCAAGAACACCCGTTCCACGGTGCGCTTCTTGCCGTTGACGATCTCCGTCACCGGCTCGGTGGGAATCATCACGCGCCCCACGCGCTCCTTCAATCCAAACGCCTGCACGCGGCTCTCAATCGATTCCCGCACCTTGCGCTCGAAGCCTGAATAGGCGTGCAGAATGTACCACCGGAAATTCTCGTTACGCACAGGCTGCGGTTCCACTGCGGCTGCTGCAGGCTCCGCCGCTGCTGTTTCTTGCCCTGCCGCCGCTTCCGGCTCAGGCTCCGCCGGCGCCTCTGTCTTTGTCTCGGGCGCGCGGGTCTTTTTCGAGTTTGCTACCGCCTTTGCGGCAGGCTTTTCCGCTGCCGCCGGCGCCTCGCCCGCTGCCGCTGTTTCTGCCTGCACCTCTGCGGCCGGCACCTCTGCGGCCGGCACCTCTGCGGCCGGCGCCTCTGCAGTCGGCGCTTCTGCGGCCACTGTCTCTGCGGCCCCTATCTCTCCGGTTTGCTGCAGGTCTTCTGTCATTCCACTCTCGATTCTGTGCTGCACCGGCTACTGCAATCCGCCTAGCTTGCCGAGCAGACCATACACCGCAACTCTGAAAATGCCGTCGACGATGAAGAAGAACAGCCCGAACAGAAAGACCGCGACGATCACAACACCGGTCGTCACTCGCACTTCCTTGGGCGAAGGCGTCACCACCTTGCGCATCTCCGCGCGCACATCGCGCAGAAAGCTGGTAAATTCGGTCCACTTGCTCAACACGCCGCCTCCAAACTCAGCCAGCGCTCCCGGCTGCTGCCGTTTGGCCGACCGCTCGTCACCTTTTTCCATTGCCGTCTTCGTCGCCATGCTTCCACATCCTCTTCGGTGAACAGTGCACAGTGTGCGGTGATCAGTTCTTTCCGTGCTGCCCGGAGCCACTTCGCTTTCCCGCCCGCCGCTGCAACTGTTCACCGTCCACTGCTCGCTGTCGCTCATCTGGCAGGGGCGGAGGGATTCGAACCCCCAAGTCCGGTTTTGGAGACCGGCAGTTTAGCCGTTGAGCTTACGCCCCTGAATGCAGGGGTCAGTGTTCAGGTTTCAGGGGTCAGCTCTTCTTGCCTTGGTTGAGCCTGTTCGCTCTCCCTGCGCCACATTCCTGATCCCTGATCCCTGTTCCCTGTTCCCTGCTTTTCTTACTTCGTTTCCTTATGCACCTGGTGCTTGCGGCAGCGCTTGCAAAACTTCTTCAACTCAAGTCGGCCGGTAACGGTCTTCTTGTTCTTCGTCGTCGAGTAGTTCCGCTCCTTGCACTCGGTGCATTCCATCGTAATGATTTCCCGCATGTCCCAGTCCCTTCAGTTCCCAGTTCGTAGTTCTCAGTCCCATGTTTCGTTCAGCCGCACTCACTGTGAACTGCTACTTGATGATTTCCGAGATCGTTCCCGCGCCCACGGTCCTGCCGCCCTCGCGAATCGCAAAGCGCAGCCCCTTCTCCATGGCCACCGGCGTAATCAGATCGATTTGTAGCTCCACGTTGTCGCCCGGCATCACCATCTCCACGCCCGCCGGCAACTCCGCCACTCCCGTCACATCCGTCGTGCGGAAGTAGAACTGCGGCCGGTAGCCCTTGAAGAACGGCGTGTGACGGCCGCCTTCTTCCTTCGACAGCACGTACACCGAGCTCTTGAAGTTCGTGTGCGGCGTAATCGACGAGGGCTTGGCCAGAACCATCCCCCGCTCCACGTCTTCCTTCGGCGTGCCGCGCAGCAATATGCCCGCGTTGTCGCCCGCCAGACCTTCGTCCAGCTGCTTTTTGAACATCTCCACTCCCGTGCATACCGTCTTGCGCGTCTCGCGGAAACCGACGATCTCCACGTCCTCGCCCACCTTCACCTTGCCACGCTCGATGCGGCCCGTAACCACAGTCCCGCGTCCAGAGATTGAGAAGATATCCTCGATCGGCATCAGGAAGGGCAGGTCGATCGAGCGGTTCGGCTGCGGCACATACTTGTCCACCGCTTCCATCAGCTCGTCAATCTTCGCTTCCCACTGCGCTTCGCCGTTCAGCGCGCCCAGCGCAGACCCGCGGATCACCGGCACGTCGTCGCCCGGGAACTGGTACTTGGTCAACAGCTCGCGCACTTCCATCTCGACCAGGTCGATCAGCTCCGTGTCTTCGACCGCGTCGCACTTGTTCAGAAAGACCACGATGTACGGCACGCCCACCTGGCGAGCCAACAACACGTGCTCCTTGGTCTGCGGCATCGGTCCGTCGGTCGCCGCAACCACCAGGATCGCTCCGTCCATCTGCGCCGCGCCGGTAATCATGTTCTTGATGTAGTCGGCGTGGCCGGGGCAATCCACGTGCGCGTAGTGGCGGTTCTTGGTCTCGTACTCCACGTGCGCCGTGGCGATCGTGATGCCGCGCTCCCGCTCTTCCGGCGCGTTATCGATCGAGTCGAATGACCGAAACTGGTTCTTCGGGTTGTGCTTCTGCAATACCTTCGTGATGGCCGCCGTCAACGTCGTCTTGCCGTGATCGATGTGCCCGATCGTCCCCACGTTTACGTGCGGCTTTGAACGATCAAACTTTTCCTTCGCCATAAAACTACCAAATCCCTTTCATCGCTTGTACTGCCTGTTGCCACTCGGGGCGCCGGCGGTCCGGCTCCAGCCCCAATGAATCCGGGGTTCAGGTTTCAGGGGTCAGGTTTCAGTTCTTTCTTGCCTTCTCGAGCGCGTCAGTTCGTTCGCTGCTCGATCTGATCCGTGATCCCTAACCTCTGTTCCCTGCCCTTCTTAGTAGTACGCGTACACCTTCAAATACCTTTGCCTTAACTCCAGCGGAACTTTCTCCACCAGCCGCAAATACCGCTCGCGCGTCAGCGCCTGGTCCGAAACTGGCAGCCCCTTGTAGAGCCCGATGGCTTCCTTGCCCAGCAACCCGCGCTCCAGGATGCCTTCATAATTCCTGACTCGTAGCTTCGCCTTGCTCACCCGGTTCAGGAAAACTTCCACATCGCGCGCGTCAAACGCCGCATCGATCAGCGCATGAAGCTTCGCATATCCCTGCTCATCCGTGACCGCAATCGCTGCCTGCTCAAACATCCGGTTCAACCCTCGAATCAGCCTTCAGCTCTCAGCCGTCAGCTTTCAGCTTCTTCCTTCTCGGTCCAGCCAATCAGGCCCGTTCCACCGATCTCGAACTGACAGCCGAAAGCTGATAGCTGCCAGCTAACTTCTGGAGCGGGAGACGGGGATCGAACCCGCGACCAACAGCTTGGAAGGCTGTGACTCTACCACTGAGTTACTCCCGCCCTAAAAACAGTGGTCAGTGATCAGTTGACAGTGATCAGTTCCTTCTTGCACATGCAAGCTGGTTAGGTTTCCCTGCCGCAGCCCTAACTGTCCACCGTTCCCTGTCCACTGTTCCCTGCATTTCTGGAGCTGATGACCGGGTTTGAACCGGTGACCTCTCCCTTACCAAGGGAGTGCTCTACCAACTGAGCTACATCAGCCCGCTAAACTAAAGCCTTCAGCTTTCAGCCGTCAG
>JBEKWT010000141.1:0-7672 GCA_049512795.1 Occallatibacter sp. | reverse complement strand
TCCCGCCCGCATATGAAGATTCACCCGCGGCTTGAAGAACAGGGCGCCGCTCACGAACGTGCCCTGCGGGATAACGACCGTTCCTCCGCGGCGCGATGCCAAATGATCGATCGCCGCCTGAATGGCCTTGGTGTTGATGGTTGCACCATCAGGCAGCGCGCCGAATTCCGTAATCAGGGCTTCTGCGGAAGACTCCGCATCGGCCGCCAACGCGGCCCAATAGGCAGACCCCCAGGCGGACCGCCAGGCAGACCCCCAGGCGGGAGCTGCAATCATCAACGACATGAACCGCCGGCGTGGATACGGATGAAGGGACACAACGCACCTCTTTGCGACAGATAAAGATGCTATAGCAAGGCGCTCGCTGATGGAGTCGAACCGGTCTCGCGCCGACAAATCGCCGCGTCTTTAGCGATCGCGCGCTATTTCGAATTCACCATAACTTACCGCGAAAGCAAGAGTCAACGACTCCGTATCTGAGCAACCCCGTTCGAATTCCGGTCTCGATCCAGCAGTTCCTGGATATTGAGCGAGCTGAGCTTTTGACACCATGATGGAGGCTCGAATCCATACCGCCTGTTTGTTGTTTTTCCCAGAGATCAAGCCGCAGGACAACGATCACCTGAGGGTACAACGCCAGTAACGCGGTCGGAAGCGGGGTTGCGTAAAGTCCCCGCGTTCCGAGCCGATATTGCACTCAGGGATTCCCTCGGAACGGTGGATTGCGGAATGGCAGCGACAACAAACGCGCCGAAATTGACAGAGATCGAAAGCGCCCTGGCCCAAGGGAGATGGCGGCTGCGCTTCAATCCCGAACTGGAAGCGGCTTATGAGGCAGCGCGAGGCGGGGAGCGGAACCGCGCCATCGCTTTTTACCTGCTGATCTACTTAGCAGTCAAGCTGCTGTTTCTCGTCGCCAATCTTCAGGTTGGGACCGAGGTTTTCCGCGTCTCGTTGATGCTGCGGTTGGGGATTGTTCTGCCGCTCACGCTGATTGCGGTTTATCTATTGATGCGGGCAATGCCTGGCTGGGTGCACGGGGTGGCGGCCTTTACGCCGCTGATTGCGGAAACGGCGCTGGTGATGGTGCTTGGGCGGCTGTCGGGATCGGCGGTGAGCGCGCGCTATGTACTCGCGGCGGGGGTAGGCATCTTTGCCCAGACGCTGTTGATGCGCGCGCCCTTCAGGCATTGTGTGTGCGGGCTTGCGGCCGCGCTGGCGGTATTTTGCGGGTTGTGCGAGATACACTGGCCGGGCCATTTCGGTCCGCCAGTCTCGGCCGATTACCTGGTTTTCGTCACCGGCTTCAGCCTGCCTGCTCTCTTTGAGAGACACAGCCGGGAGCGGGCCGAGAGGCGGGAGTTCCTGCTGAACGAAACGAACCGCCAGCGCGTTGAAGACATTCTGCGCATGAATGCCCATCTGGAGCGGCTGTCGAGCCTGGACGCACTCACGGGAGTGTTCAACCGCCGGTACCTGGATGAGGCGCTGCCGCGGTTGTGCGACATCGCGGTGGAAAATCAGCGCTGGATCGGCATCCTGATGGTCGACATCGACGAATTCAAGGCGCTGAATGACACAGAGGGTCATCAGCAGGGCGATTTTTGCCTGGAACAGGTAGCCCAGGTGCTGCAACTGAGCGTTCGCGCCGGCGTGGATACGGTGGCCCGGTACGGCGGCGATGAGTTTATCGCCATTCTTCCAGACGCCGACAGGCAGCAGGCAATTCTGATCGGAGAGAGAATCAGGGAGTCGATCGAGGCGGTTGCCCTGCATGGCATTCGTCGAGGGCTGGTGACCGTCAGCGCTGGAGCGACTGCCGTGCGTGGCGAGAGGGGCTCCAAACTCAGCGCCGAAGAACTTGTTGCCACCGCCGACCGGGCCCTTTATGAAGCCAAGAGATCGGGGCGCAACCGTGTGACTTATATCCGCCATGGGCTCAAGACTGCGCATCCGTGGACGTCCCTGGCCGAAGTGTCATCTGGCTTGGCCTGAACGGTGCAGCGGCCTAGTGTTCGTCTTTGCCGGGGCGGAGCATGAGCGCGCGGATGGCCTCGCGGGGGTCTTTGCCTTCGTTGAGGATGAGTTCCATTTGCTCGGTGATGGGCATCTCGATTGAGTGCATGCGAGCAAGGCCGAGAGCGGCATGGGTGGTGAGCACACCTTCAGCCACTTTGCCTCCGAGTGACGAGAGAATCTCAGGCAGTTTGCGGCCCTGGCCGAGCGCCTGACCGACAGTGCGGTTGCGGCTGAGTGAGCCGGTGCAGGTGAGAACCAGGTCGCCGACACCGGAGAGGCCGGCGAGGGTTTCGCGGCGCGCGCCACAGGCAACGGCGAGGCGGGTGATCTCAGCGATGCCACGCGTAATGAGCGCGGCAGTCGAGTTGTGGCCGAGACCGACGCCGACGGCGATTCCGGCAGCGATGGCAATGACGTTTTTGAGCGCGCCGCCGAGCTCGACGCCGATCACGTCAGTAGAAGTGTAGAGGCGGAGAGATTCAGAGGAGAACTCCTGCTGGATGAGAGCGGCGACTTCCGGGTCGCTGAAGGCTACGGTAAGGGCGGTGGGCTGGCCCTGCGCTACTTCCTGGGCGAAGCTCGGGCCCGACAGCGCGCCGATGGAAAGCAGAAGCCCGGCAGGCTCAAGGGTTTCAGAAAGAACCTGAGTCATGCGGAAGAGAGTGCGATCCTCAAGGCCCTTGGTGGCACTGACGACGAACTGGCCGATGCGCAGGTGCGTGCGGATGCGAAGCACCGTGGTGCGCAGGAATTCGGATGGAATGACGGAGACCACGATGTCGGCGGTGGTGATGGCCGCGCAGTCGGCGGTGACGGTGACGGCGGGGGGGATCGGGAAGCCGGGGAGGAATTGCGTGTTTTCCTGGGCGTCGACGATCTGGCGAGCGAGCTCGGGAATGTGCGCCCAGAGCGTGACCTGGTGGCCGCCACGGCGGTCGAGCGAGAGCGCGAGAGCGGTTCCCCAAGCGCCGGAACCTAAGATGGCGATGCGACTCATGCTGGCTTGCTGGCTCCGAATCGGTATTCCGTGCCGGCAAACAAGCGCCGGATGTTTTGGTGGTGCTTGACGATGATGAGCACCGAAACTGCGATCGCGGCGGCGAAGAAGAATGGTGGGCGAGCGCCGGTGACAAGGAACCAGGCAAAGACGGGAAAAGCAGCCGCTCCAATGATTGATGCAACCGCGACGTAGCGGGTGATGCCGAAGACTACAACAAAAGTTGCAATGGAGGCGAGCGCGGCCCAGGGGCAGATGAAGAGAAAGACACCGAAGCCAGTGGCGACGCCTTTGCCGCCACGAAATCCGAGCCAGATGGGGAACATGTGGCCAAGCACGGCGCAGAGGGCAGCGAAGGCCTCGGCGGTGCGCAAAGGAACGGCAGGCATCCAGAGCGAAGCGAGATAGCCGCCGAGCCAGACCGCGGTGCAGCCCTTGAGGACGTCGAGGATGAAGGTGGCGATGCCAAGGCCGTGAGCGCCGCTGCGCATGACGTTGGTGGCGCCGATGTTGCCGCTGCCGATGGAGCGAATATCCTGTTTGCGGAAGACGCGCATGAGCAGGTAACCAAAGGGGATGGATCCCAGCAGGTAGGCTACGGCCGCGATGGCGCAAAAAGGAAGAATCACAACGTGAGAGTGTAGCAGGTGGGGGTTCTCAACTGACGGGGGCGCGTGCGGATGAAGGTGAGCCGCTCGCGAGCCGGGCATTCCCGTGATGTAGGGTGCGACGGCGAAGGCAAGCACTCTTCCAGATTAATAGAGCGCTTTGCGGGCGCTGCGGACTTCGGCGGCGAGGACCTGGAGCATTTTGATCGACATAACCGGGTCCGCGTGCATCAGTGCGGTGAGATCGTCGCGGCCGACGAAGTTAACCTTGGCCCCGGCTCCGGCGGTCGCGGTGATGGTGTAGGGCTCATTGCTGATGGCGCCGGGGAGGCCGAGGATGGAACCGGGCCTGGCCTGCGCGGCGAGGAGGGAGTGACCATCCTTCGACAACATGCTGAGAGTGACGACGCCTCGGTGGAGGATAAAGATTCCCACGGCGGGCTCTCCCTGGCGGAAGAGCGGGCGGTCAGAGTCGCACGGAACTGGGGTGGAACGCTCGTCGAGAGCGCGAATCAGCTGGGGATCGGCAACAAACGCAGTAGGGTCAAGTTGAACATAGGGACTTGCCAGGGGAGAAGAGTTCTTCATGAGCGTTCTCCATGGGGAACATCGAAGTCATCATTTCATCAACTTGTGCCCTGGCTTGGTGATCAGCGTCACGTACGCTTGGTTAACAGAGTAGCGCAAAACGCGGATTGGCGAATTCCGGGCGGGGCTAGCACATAACATGTCCGGTGTTTTTAGCAAGTGAAGTGTCCGCATAAAGGGCGGCGAGGTGCTGCGCCTATGACGGTTGAAGAGCCGTGGGCCGCGCGAGCAAGAACGGCGCTTTTCGCTAGACTGAGGACTGGGAATTCACGCGATGGCCGGCATTCTGAACAAGATCGGCACCACCCTGGAGATGATCAAGTGGGAACACTCGATCTTCGCGCTGCCGTTTGCGCTGACGGCCATGCTGCTGGCTGCAGGCGGGCTGCCGGGCTGGCGAACGGTGGCGTGGATCGTTGTGGCCATGGTGGCGGCGCGATCTGCGGCAATGGCCTTTAATCGCTGGGCCGATGCGGACCTGGACGCCGAGAACCCGCGCACACGCGCGCGGGCGATTCCGGGAGGGCTGCTAAGCCGGCAGTTTGTGCTGGGGTTTACTCTCGTGGCTGTCGCGGTGTTTCTGGCGGCCGCGGCGGAGCTCAACCGGCTGGCGCTGGAGCTGGCGCCGGTGGCGCTCGTGGTGCTGCTGGGCTACAGCTACCTGAAGCGGGTGACGCAGTGGTCGCACCTGGGCCTGGGGCTGGCGCTCGGCATCGCGCCCGCTGCGGCGTGGATTGCGGTGCGCGGCAGCCTGGACCCGCGCATCCTAGTGTTGACTGCGGCGGTCACGCTGTGGGCGGGCGGATTTGACGTGCTCTACGCCTGCCAGGACTACGAACACGATCGCGTGGCGGGGCTGCACAGCCTGCCGCAGGCGAGTGGCATCCCGGCAGCATTCTGGACGGCGCGGGTGATGCATTTGTCCATGCTGGGACTGCTGGTTTGGTTCGGGAAACTGTTCAGCTTTGGTCTGGCGGGGTGGGTGGGCGTCGCCGCAGTGGGGCTGCTGCTGGCTTATGAGCACTCGATCGTCTCGCCGCGCGACCTGCGCCGGATGAATGCCGCGTTCTTCACCATGAACGGAGTGATTGCCATGGTGTTCCTGGGATTTGTTACGGCGGATTTGTGGATGAGACGCGGGTAAGGCAGGGGCCAAGGACCGAGGGACCGACGAACCTACTCCCGGCCCAGGGGCGTTTGACTTATTTAAGTCAAACCTCCATAATTACGGTTATGAAGCCAGGCGCGATTCGCACTTCGATCGACGTCCCGCGCGACCTCCATCGCCGCCTGCACGAGGCCGCCGCACGCAAGGGCTGTTCTGCCCGCAAGCTGATCCTGGCAGGCATTGAACGCGCCGTGGAAAGAGCCGAACCGTCGCGGCCCAGCCGCCGGCTCAGCCTCGATCCGCCGTTGATCCGCCCAGCTGGACGCCGTGTCAACCTCACCAACGAAGAGGCATATGAGCTCATTGAGCTTCCCTGATATGAACGTGTGGCTGGCTCTGGCTACGCCGGAACATGTTCACTCCGGTCCAGCGAGGCGTTGGTGGCAGCAGGAGGACGGGACAATCGCGTTCTGCCGCCTCACGCAGCTCGGCTTGCTCCGTCTCATGACGACCGCGGCTGCTATGGACGGCAAGCCCCTGACGATCGCCGAGGCTTGGCGCGTCTACGACCGCTTTTATATAGACGATCGCGTGACGTTTTTGCCGGAGCCGCCGGAAGTGGAGAAGAACTTCCGTGAAAAAGCGGCAGGACGAACGGTCTCACCCAAGGTTTGGGCCGATGCCTGGCTGCTGGCATTCGCTCAGGCCGCGGATGGCGTGCTGGTGACCTTTGATAAGGCGCTCGGGCCGCGTGGCGCAGCTTGTCTGCTGCTGAAGAGACCATGAACGGCGTGTCGCTTCGGGCGATTGCTATCATTGCAGCCATGAAGATGCGTCGAATTCTGCTTGCGAGCCTTGGATTGTGCGTGGGGGTTGCGGGAAGTCGAACGACGTACGCACAGGCGAAGGCTTCGGAGCCGCCAGCACAATCGACAGCCGTGACGGTGCCGTTTGTTGGCTGCGCGTCCGACGGCCAGGTTGGGCCACTCAAGGCGCCAGTCGGCAAAAACAGGGCGGTTGCGATTCCCGCAGCAATGGCGCAACGGCTCGCCTACTACAAGGCGGAATACAGTTCCGGAGTTCTTGCGCCGCGCGGTTGGAATTGTTTTTCGATCTACGGCTCGAATGGCGCAAGCCTCTTCGTGAGCCCAGATCCTATCGACTCGAAAGCGTTGTTCTCGGACGATTGGAAAGGATTCCCAGGGCAGGTCGTCCAGATTTCCGTCTCCGACGGCGGCACATCGGGAAGGTTTGAAGTCGCGAAAGTGATTGCGCGCGTTTTTCCCGCGTACAAAGCGTTCGCGCAAAATGTGATTGCCGAGGGAATAGAGCCGGCAAGCGATTTTCCTTTCGGTCCTTACGCGAGCGATAAGCTGACCTATCGCGGCAAGAGTGTGGTGGAGTTCGAGACACCCGCGGACATGAAGGGGCTGGGAACGCAGTCACGCCTGCAGATGAACGCGAGCCCGATTGATGGAGTCGCGATCATCAGCGGTGCGGATACGGACCTGACGCAACTGTCCGCGCGGGTGGCGGCGAGCGATGGCGACTTGATCCCGGCCATGGTCAAGCAAGTTGAGAGCGAAGCTGCGGCGGACAAGGATTGATGAGTCCGACGTGCAGGAATTGCGGGTCGTCGGTTGGGTGCAGGCCGTTTGGGACGCTGAAGAGGAAAGAAGCAGCATGAAGATCGCCATTCAGGGAGAGCCAGGCTCGTTCAGCCACGAGGCGGCGCTAAAGCTCGTGCCGGACGCGGAGATTCTGCCCTGCGCGCTGTCGGCGGAGGTGTTTGCAGCGCTCGACTCAGGCGCAGCCGATGCCGCTGCGATACCCATTGAGAACAGCCTGGCGGGATCGGTGCTCGAGCATTTCGACCTGCTGCTTCATCACGACGTGAAGGTGGTGAGGGAGACGCTGATTCGCATCCGGCACAACCTGATCGCGGTCGCCGGCGCGAAGATGGATGAGATCGACCGCGTGTATTCCCATGCCGTGGCTCTCGGGCAGTGCCGGCGATTCCTGGCCGCGCATCCGCAGATGAAGGCAGTTGCCTTTTACGACACCGCGGGAAGCGTGAAGCAACTTGTGACCTTGAACGACACGCACGCGGCGGCCATTGCCAGCCGGCAGGCGGCCGCGTACTACGGCGCCGAGATTCTTGCCCGCGACATCGAGGACAACGCAGAGAACTTCACGCGATTCTTCCTGGTGCGGCGCGCCGGCAAGGCGGAGACCGACCCTGCGGCGAACAAGATGAGCGTGGCCTTTACGCTGGAGGATCGGCCGGGCTCGCTGGTGGCGGCGTTGACCACGCTGAGCGCGATGGGCACCAATTTTACCAAGATCGAGTCG
>JBEKWT010000140.1:0-7683 GCA_049512795.1 Occallatibacter sp. | reverse complement strand
CTTCTTCACTACCCCATGCGAGCGCGGCATCGTCCAGAACGTGCTGGAGCAGGCCCGCGCATATGGAGTCGATCTTCGCGTCATCCCCGACCTCTATGACGGACTGGCCTGGAACAGTCCCATAGAATACGTCGGCCAGTTTCCCACCATCCCCCTGCACCGCGGCGCGGTGCCCGAAATCGGACTGATCTTCAAGCGCATCTTCGACACAGTCTTTTCCACATTGGTCCTTGTTCTCTTCTCGCCCGTCCTGCTGGCCATCGCCATTGCCGTCAAATTCGATTCCCCTGGTACGGTCTTCTATAGCTCGGAACGCATCGGCAAGAAGGGCGTCGTGTTCCGCTGCATGAAGTTCCGCACCATGGTTCGCGATGCCGACATGCGCCGCGCCGAGATCATGCACATGAACGAGCGCGATGATGTGCTCTTCAAGGTCTCAAACGACCCCCGCATCACCCGGCTGGGCCGCTTCCTGCGCAAATATTCGTTGGATGAGTTGCCCCAGTTTATTAATGTCCTGCGCGGCGACATGAGCATCGTCGGCCCGCGTCCGCCGCTGGCCGGCGAAGTGCGCAAGTACGATCTCGACCACTTGCGCCGCCTTGACGTCACCCCTGGCATCACTGGCCTGTGGCAGGTCCAGGGCCGCCAGGATCCCTCATTCGCCAGCTATGTCTCGTTGGACGTCACCTACATCGACAGCTGGAGCATCTGGCTCGATTTCAAGATCATCATGCGCACCATCGCCGTTGTCTTTGCAGGCACCGGCACGTAGCGTACCCGCAATCGTCGAACCACCCTATAACCGGTCTCATCGATGCCACAGCCGCATCATGAGCGCGTATGGGTCCCGGCAACAAAGCGGCTCCCACGATTCAGTCAAGTTGATAGAGATGGTTTATGAGGCAGGCTCTACGGCGCTCTTAGACCAGGCCGGTGCTCCGCTTGATCTCAACGTCCTGGTATTCATGAGTTGATTCTGTCGGCGTCCTCAATTGGGGCGGCACTGATGGTAAGCCTGTCTGTTGCGAGCGGTCCGTTCGCGGTTCGGTGTTTCTCCTCACCCTCAGATTGTTCACCGCATACTCCACGTAAGGCGATTTCAGCTCCGGATCCCTGCCCAGGAAACGGCAGGTCGCCGTCACCTGTTCAACAATGAATGTTGGTTGGAATCCGGCAAGTTCCAGTTCTTTTTCCTTCGTGATCATGTACACGATGAAATTGAAGACTTCATCGCTGAGGGTCATCTTATGCCGCGCGCACTCCATTTGGAAGATGCGGCGGAATTGGTCCAGGCTCGGCGAACCCACTTCGATCTTGTAGGGTAGACGGCGAAGAAATGCCGGATCCATCAGGTCTTCCGGATTCAGGTTGGTGGCAAAGATCACGATCTCTTCAAACGGAATGCAGAAGCTCGCTCCGGAGCGCAGCTTCATATAATCGACCCGGCTCTCCATGGGCACAATCCACCGGTTCAGCAGGTCTCTCGGGCTGACAAACTGCCGCCCGAAGTCGTCGATGAGGAAGCAGCCGCCCAGCGCCTTCATGTGCAGCGGCGCTTCGTAGTAATGCCCCTTCTCGTCGTAGCGCAGATCCAGCATGTCCAGGGTCAATTCGCCGCCGGCCACAACGAAAGGCCTCCGGCAAGTTACCCAGCGCCTGTCGTGCGTCTCGCGCATGAAGCCCGCAAGCTCGGGGCCGTCCTCTTTATCCGCGTTGGGACTGGCCTGGATGTGAATCCTCGGGTCGTAGAATCGGATGATCTGGCCCTGAATGGTAATCGCGTAAGGGACATGGATAAAATCCTGAAAGACGCTGGCGAAACTAAGGGCCACTGAGGTCTTGCCGTTTCCCGGCGATCCGTAAAGCAAAATCGCGCGGCCGGAGTTCAACGCCGGCCCCGCCTGCTCCACGATGGACTCGTCGATTGTCAATTCCTTGATGGCCTCGTGTATTTGGTCCAACGTCACGCGCTCGTTGGTCGGCTTCTGCATGTTCACCCGGTCGATGAATTCCTCGAGCGTCACCGGCGCGGGGCCAATGTATCCCGATCTCTGCAGCGCCTCGAGGGTCCACCGCTTGCCCTCGTCGGTCATCGCATAGCGCATGTCCAGCACGCTGTCCGAGCTCATCGCCCCCAGCGTATAGAGCAATTGCCTCTCAATCGCCATCTTCGCCAGGTCCATCACGACATGCTGGGGAAGTTTAATGGCGTCCGATATCTGCCCGATCTTTTCCAGGCGCCCGGAAAAAACCAGCTTCATGAACAGCGCCAGCAAATCGGTGTCGTCGATGCCCGTTGCTTCAATGTCGGCAGGTTCCTGCGGAACGCGATGGATGAACCGCTCGATCGTTCGCGCGTCGGTCGCGCCAATCGCAACCAGATTTTCGCCCAGGTGTCCGCCATGCGACACTTTGCGCTCAAGGGCCGCAGTGACGTCCTTCTCCGTGACAATCCTGGCACGGACAAGCAACTCGCCCAATCTCATTTGCGGTTCGATGGTGTTCCCCCGAATCGAGCGATTCCGCGGTGACGGAAGCGCTCAATGAATCCGAACTCTGCAGATTTCCTCGACTGCCCCAGGCCGATCTTTAGAGATGGCTCATTTAGTTACGACTCTGATTTTAGGCAGTGACTTTGGTGCAAATAAATCCCCCGTTTGGGGGCCTGTTTCATAAAGCCTTAATAATTGAACAACTTAGCCTTATCGATTCCATGCTGTGGGGCACAGACAGCCATTTCCTCTGCTCCGCTAACCTCTGCTATCTCAGTCGGCTGCGCTCTAAGCTCCCCTCCATTTAAACTGGTATTGTGAAGATCGCTCTCGCCCAGATCGATCCTACGGTCGGGGATTTTACCGGCAATCTCGAGAAAATTCTGGCCGCCAGCCGTCGCGCCGCCGATTCAGGCGCGCGGCTTACCGTCTTCTCCGAGCTCGCCATCTGCGGCTATCCGCCCGCAGATTTCGTTGAAAAACCCAGCTTCCTCGCTCGCTGCCGCACCGCGGTTGAAGACCTCGCCGCCGCCACGCGCGATCTGCCCACTGCTGTACTTGCCGGCGTCGCACTGCCCGCTGGACGCGATGACGTCAAACCCGCCTTCAACGCCGCCGTCCTTGTTGATCGCGGCCAACTGCTCCTCGAGCAACACAAGCGGCTCCTGCCTTTCTATGACGTCTTTGACGAGCAGCGCTACTTCTCGCCATCCGGGCCGCAGAAGGTCGTCGACTTCGAAGGCCTTCGCCTTGCTGTTTCCATCTGCGAAGATGCCTGGAACGACAAGAATTTCTGGCGGCGCCGCCTCTATAGCATCGATCCCATGGAAGAGCTCATGCGCCAGAGCCCTTCGCTGCACATCAACCTCTCTTCCTCGCCCTTCTGGCACAATAAGCGCGCCGTTCGCCGCGAAATGCTCGCCGCCATCGCCCGGCGCGACGCCATTCCCGTACTCATGTGCAACCAGGTCGGCGGCGACGACAGCCTCATCTTCGACGGTTCCTCGTTGGCCTTCAACGCACGTGGAGAGCTGATCGCGCAGGCCGCCTCGTTTCAGGAGGACCTGGTCGTCGTCGACCCCTTTAACGCATCACCTGTTCCGCTTCCCGAAGACGACGAGACCGAGGCCGCATACCGCGCTCTTGTGCTGGGCACGCGTGATTACGTCCGCAAGTGCGGTTTTCGCAAAGTCATCGTCGGCCTTAGCGGCGGCATCGACTCCGCCCTGGTTGCGGCCATTGCCACTGAAGCTCTCGGCCAGGAAAACGTGATCGGCATCGGCATGCCCAGCCCATATTCCTCTTCAGGCTCCGTTGACGACAGCCGCCAGTTGGCCTCGAACCTCGGCATTCGCTTCGAGGCGATCTCAATCAGCGAGCTCTTTGCCGATTTCAATCACGCATTGGCCCCGCTCTTCATCGGATTGCCGCCCGACATCACCGAAGAAAACCTCCAGCCTCGCATTCGCGGCACGATCCTCATGGCCCTCTCCAATAAGCTCGGCGCCTTGGTGCTCACAACCGGCAACAAATCCGAGATGGCGGTCGGCTACTGCACCCTTTATGGCGACATGGTGGGAGCTCTCGCCGTCATCGGCGACCTGGTGAAGACACGCGTGTATGCAATCTGCTACTGGCTCAACCGGGACCAGGAAAAAATCCCCGCTGCCATCCTCTCCAAGCCTCCCTCCGCCGAGCTGCGCCCCGGACAGATGGACACCGACTCACTGCCCCCCTACGAGGTGCTCGATCCCATCGTCGAAGCCTACGTCGAGCGCTATGAGACGCCGGAATGTATCGCTCAGGAGCGCGGTTTTCCCCTCGATCTCGTCCAACAGGTGGTGCGTCTCATTGAGCGCTCCGAGTACAAGCGCCAGCAGGCCGCTCCGGTCCTGAAGGTGACCTCCAAGTCGTTTGGCATGGGCCGCAGGTTTCCCATCGCCGTCAAAGTCCAGAGCTGATCAACGCCACGTTAACAGGGAACCTGACCAGCGCCCCGTTATAAGCTAGAGTGAGGGAATTTTCCCGCGATTGAAGGAGAATAGCTTGATCCGTCTGTCCTGCCGTTCGATCGGCGCTGCCGCGCTGATTGCATTATTCGTTCCTGCACTTCGAGCCGCCGCCCAGCAACATGTTCCGCCAGCGCCTGACACCACAAGCTCCGAGCCCTCGGCGCCCGCACAGCAACCGGATGCCGCCGCGTCCGCACCCGCGACAGGATCAGACCAGCAGCCTTCCGCGCCGGCTCCGTCGGGTCCTCCCGTCTTTCCCAAGCCCGATCCGGCCAACTTCACGGCCGCCGCCCCGACAAAGGAAGTCGTCAACGGCTTTCTTCAGGCCACTTGGGGTTACGACGCGGACCGCATGTGGCAGGTGCAGGCCATTCTCAAAACGCCTGCTGACGGCGTCAGCAAGGTCATCGTTCTGGTCGGCGATAAGACGGGCAAGCAAAAACCGCAGGTTCTCTCCTTTTTCGCTCTTCCTGACGGCAAGCACATCGTCACCGGTGACGACATCATCGACTTCGGCGTGAATCCCTTCGCCGATGCCCGCAAGCAGTTGCAACAGCGCGCCAACGGACCCTATCGTGGAGTTGCATCGAAAGATCTGGAGTTGGTCGAGTTTGCCGATTTCCAATGCCCGCACTGCAAAGAAGCACAAGCGAACATGGACAAGCTGGTCGCCGATTATCCTAACGCGCGCATCGTCTTTCAGAACTTTCCCATAGCGTCCATCCATCCGCAGGCTACAAATGCGGCGGAATACGGCGTCTGCGTGACCAAGTTGGGCGGCAGCCTGGCCTTCTTCCAGTTTGCAGCCGCGGTCTTTGACGGTCAGGATGGTCTGGCAAGTGCTGATGGCGCCACGCTCACCCTCAACAGCGCCACCACCAAAGCCGGCCTCGATCCTGCCAAGGTGGCAGCCTGCGCCGCCACGCCCGAGGTCAAAGCCGACGTCGACGGCTCCGTTCAGTTGGCCAAGGATCTGGACGTCAACGAGGTGCCTACACTCATGATTAACGGCCGCACTGTTCCCGCCACCGCTCCCTATGACGTGCTGAAAAAAATCATCGACTACCAGGTCAAGGCCGACGGCGTAACCGGCCAGTAGGCAACTCTGATGCAAGGGGCGGGCGTAGAGCAGTTTCGGAATTAACGTAGACTTTTTGGGAGCATTGAAAGGTGTCATTTTCTGGACGAAAATGACACTTTGCAGTGTGCTTTCGGTCTACACCAATTCCGAAACTGCTGTAGCCGGCCCCTACTGGGTGATGCTCTTCTCCACCCGCATCATCGTCGTGTGCCCCGCCGCCTGCGGCCCGCGGATCACGTGCGGCGTCATCACGATCACCAGCGTCGCGTAGTTTTGCTGCGAATCCTTGCTGGTCACATTGTTCAGCCCCGGAATCTCGCTGATTCCCGGCGTTCCGCTGATCGCCTGGCTCTGCGTCTTGTCCAATTCCGTCGCTACTACCGCTGCCTCGCCCTCCTTCAACGTGACCATGCCGGAATACGCGCGGTTGTCCAGCACAGGATTCCCGTCGATCAACGTCCCCGACAGCGCATCGAGCTTCAGATCGATGGTGAGCGCCACGTCGCCGTCGCGCAGAACCTTGGAGTTTACCTTCAAGGTCAGGCCCAGGTCCTGGTACTGAATGATGGGGATAGCCGGTGCTGCCGAGCCCAGCGACGACAGCAGCGACGACAGGCTGCTCGAACTCCCCGCACCCGTCAGTCCTGGAATGTTCGGGATCTTCGGGCTCGCCACGGAGGAGGTCTGAATGGGATACCTTTCGCCCTCCTTGATCGTTTCATCCTGGCCGTCCTCCATGCGCAGCTCAATCTGGTCGAGCTCCCGCGAGTCGGACGTGTTCAGGGCCAGGTTGAACGTCGTTGCGCCGGGTACCAGTGCCGATTCCGTCAGCCCGCCGCCGAAAAGGGCGAATCCGCTCGAGAGCAATGGGCTGGAAATCTGGCCGGACGCGATGAGAATTCCGAGGATGGCCAGCGGGTCGTTGCTCGCGGCCAGCCCCGACGAGATGATCTGTTGCACCAGGCTCGCATTCTGGCTCAACAGCGACTGCTCCTCGGCAAACACATTGAACGCCGAAAAGGTCGGCGGCAACTGCGCTCCGGTGTTTAGCTGACTCGTGTGCGCTACCTGAATCATCTTCACATCGACCAACACCTGGCTCTTTCCGTCAAGCAGGCTTCTCATCGTGGCGTTGAATGCGTCCAGCGTAGATGCCGGCGCGTGAAGCGTGAGCGTGTGCTCCGACGGCGAAAGTTGAGCCTGCTGCGCGTCAAACACGTTTTTGGCCAGCGATTGAACCTCATTCATGTCGTCGGCGCTCAGTCCGGACAGGTAAACCGTCTCTGTCTCCTCCGGCGTCAGCCGCGCCCGGTTCTCGCGCGTATCGTCGGCCACCAATGCATGATGCGCATCCAGGGGCACGTAAAACGTGTGCGTCGCCAATTCCAGGACGCGCACCGCATCCGCGAACCTCACCTCGTCCAGATCGAGCCGGACCTGAATCGGACGCACGCTGTCGTCGAGCATCGCCTTCACTCCGTATGCATTGAAGACCTGGTCGAGCGCCTGGCGCCGATCGGTGCGCAGGTGGAAGCTCTGCGGCGCCGACCCAACCAGGAGCGTTTCAGGATTGGCAATCTCGCTCGAAGCCTGCCCGTATAGTGGCCTGGGCTGGGCCCGCGCCGATTCATCCGCCAACTCGTCCAGATGCTGGCTGGCCTCAAAATTCGTTGGATCGAGCGCAAGCGCGCGCGCGAGGGCTGCGCGTGCGGCCGCCTCATCGCCCAGCATCCGATCCTTCGCCGCCTCCTGGATCAGCGCCGTCACCGCGTGGCTGCGCGCCATCTGTGCCGCCAGCCGGTAGTTCGTATTCGTGGCATCAAACGCGGCGGCGCGCTCAAATCCGTACATCGCCGCTTCAAACTGGCTGTTCAGGAACAGCTTGCTCGATTCCAGATAAAGCTTCGCCGCACGCCTCTGATCGCTCGTGCGCGGCCCTTTCGGCGGATTGCCGGGCTCCGGGATCTCGCTCAGCGCCGGCGCTGCCTGCTGCCCCGCCGCGCCCGCCGCATCAGGAAAGCTTGTACCGCCGGGCTCCTGCACGGCTGTCTTCGGGGACTCCTGGCCCGCACTTCCTGCGCCCGCATTCGCGCTC
>JBEKWT010000139.1:0-7727 GCA_049512795.1 Occallatibacter sp. | reverse complement strand
AGCTTCGCCAACACCATGCGCTTCTGCTCGGGCTGCGGCGCCGACCTGCCGCGCTGGGTGCGCCTGCGCCTGGAAGAGCTTCAGGACGACAAGCCAGCTCTGCACGACTTCGGGCTGAGCGTAGTGACGCGGCTTTGCCAGACGCTGCTTAGCGGCGGCGCGCCGGGACTGCATTTCTACACGATCAACCAGGCCGGGCCGACGCTGCGGCTTTGGCAGAATCTACGCCTTGGCGTATCCCCTTAAGCGGGACTAAACTCTTTACCGTACGCGGTTCGACCGCACGCGAATTCTGGGATTGTTTCAGGTTCAGCGAGGGGTGTCAGTGCGACCTATATCGTGGTGCCGCATACCCCGTCTGATCCTCGACCGAGGCAACTCGAATGGCAAATGACGCGAATTCATCGCCTCCTCCCGAGCGAGAATCACCCTTGCTAAAAGTTGGAACCTTCGTCTTTATCACCGTTTTTGTCGTCCTTGTTTTCCTGCTTGGGCTCAGCATGGTGCATCACCGCTTTTTTCAAGGTGAGCGAGTCCACCACAACGGGTCTGTTGGGCAGTAGCAAAGGCTTAGACTGGCCCCCGTTGCAACAAGCTTCGGCCGCAAATCCGTCTGCGCGTCGATCGCGCCACGTGGTTCGATCGCGCTACGCGCCGGTGAATACGAAGATGCGGGGCACTTCGGTGACCAAAGCGCGGCGCAGCCGATCCGCGCTAATCTTGGCGTGGAGGCAATCGACCGCATGCCGCACCATTGGATGTCACTCATCGCGCAGTACAGCAGTGTTGTCGGATTCATGATCGGGCTGCCCATTATGGCGGGCACGTACTATGAGTCGCTCCGGGTGCGGCAAGAGGCACGGCGAGCCCTTGAAGGAACTCTGCACAGCGCCAACTGCCTGGAGTTCATAGCCGGGGATGGCACCTGCATCAACCTGGTGCCGCTGGAGACGCTGCACTCGCTTCCCCGCGAGGGCGATGTGCTCTTGTTGCCGGGCGATGGCGTGGGCGCTGCGTCGGTGTTTCTGCCCGGAGCCTACCTGGTCGAGTCCATCGAACATATCTATACGCCGGCTGTGAGGAAGGGCGCGCGGCCGCACGAGGCGCGGCTGACCAAGGCCGTGGCGCGCGTGACTTCGCTCAATCCGGCGATGACAGTTGAATGAGCCACTAAATTCTAGCGGCTCTTGCGCCGGACAAACCGCTGCCAGAACCGTGAAAGCGCATTGTGCAGCAGGCGCGTCTGCTCGGCCTTGAGGGCTTGATAGGATCGCTCGACGTATCCATCGAAATCAGCCGGCCAGCCAATCATCGAGCGCCGCTCAGTGTAATCGCCCTCGGCCCATTTCGACAGCAATGCTTTGTAGCCCACGACGTGGGTGACGAAGTCGAGAAGGCATTTTGGCATCTGCTCTTCCACAATCAGGTGAGCATTGTCGATGATGATCTTTTCGCGGACGTTGTTGAGGGGCATAAAAATAGTGGTCATCCACAAGACCCATTCCTTCAAATCCTCGTCGCGAATGGGATGGCACTGCGTCTTGCCCTGCTTCGCGAGCAGGGAATTGTAGGCGATGTTGCCGGCCACCGTGGCCACGTAAAGCGGGCCGTAGAACTCGTTGAGGCGCTGGTTCACCAGCCGCAGCCGGTCGGCGCGGCGGGCCATCATGCGGTTGCTCAGGAAAGTGACGAAATAGCCGGCAAAGGCCAGCACGATAGTGAATACGGCGGCGTTTTGCAGGCCAGCAGGTATCAAGATCGAGGACGGATCCATGGCGAAATTCCACTACCCCGCCGGAAAGTATACGCGCGCGGCAGGCGACGGGGCGGTGATCGCGGCTGCGCTGCCAGAGACCGGTTCCAATTTGTTACTTGGTGTGCCGGGCAGGAATAAGCTTCGCCGCTTCCGGGACGACTTTGATTTCAAACAGCCTGGGCCAGAGCTTGCCGGTCACGAAGAGCCGGTTATGTGCGGAATCCCAGGCGATGCCGTTGAGCACTGCCTCCGGGTCGGAGCGCTGATTCTCCGGAAGCAGCCCGGCGAGATCGATCCAGCCGAGCACGCGGCCAGTGGACGGCGAAATGCGGACGATGCGGTCGGTGTGCCACACGTTGGCGTAGATCTCCCCGTGTACGTACTCCAATTCGTTCAGTTGGGTCACCGGGGCGCCACGGTCTTCGACCACGATGTGGCGTACCTCGCGAAATGTACGCGGGTCGAAGAAGCGGAGGGTCGCTGTGCCGTCGCTCATGATCAGGTTTTTCCCATCCTGCGTGAGTCCCCAGCCTTCTCCTTTGTAAGAAAAGGTGTGCAGCAGGCGGAAGCTGAAACGGTCGTAGACAAAGGCGACATGCGATTGCCATGTAAGTTGAATGAGCGTGCTGCCCCAGGAGGCAAGCCCTTCAGCGAAGTAATTGTCCGGCACGTCCGCGCGTTGCAGGATTCGTCCGGTTTCAAGGTCCACCATGCGCAACGACGAGCGTCCATTGAGGCCGGTGCTCTCATACAGATACCCATCCTCGTAGAGAAGACCCTGCGTGTAGGCTTGAGCGTCGTGCGGGTAAGTATGGACGACGCGATAGCCGTCTGCCGCGAAGGCAAGCGATGCAGCCGTGGCAAGAATGGCCGCTGTGAATATGCGATAAAAGGCCGTGAAACGCATAAAGAGATGGGCTTGCTTCATTGGCTGGTCCCGCGTCGTCGGCCACAGACACCTGGACGGGAGGGTTGCTGGTCAACTGCGTGTCCATGATGAGCGCCGTGCGAACCTCGCCGCCAATGAGGGTGATCGACGCGGTCAGTCTAGCATTCCGCCGTGATAGCGGCCGAAGCTGCGAGCGGCCATAACCGACATGAGCAGAAAGCCCGCGCTCAACGTGAGCAACTGAGGAATGTCGTAAAAGCTGAACACGCCCACTCGAAGCACAAGCAAATAGGCCACAACGAGATTAAAAAATCCCCACAAAACGTTCACTGTTGAAGACGACAGGCCCTTGCCCGGCGGCTTTGCGAACGGGCTCTGAAACGAGCGTCCCGAGACTCCATTGATGAGATGGGGCAGGGAGTTCGAGAGAAACGCGCCGCCGAAGAAATAGGCGAGATAGTGATACCAGTACATGCTGGCCCCTTTCCAAATGAACGCCAACAGGGTAACAAATTCTAGCTCGCGCCAAGATAGATGAATCGCGCCAGGAAGAGAGCTGCGAGCAGGTAGAGCAGCCAATCCTGACGTCGCGCCTTTCCTGCGAACAAGTGCAGGATCGCCCAGGCGATGATGCCGAAGCCAAGGCCGTTGGCGATGGAGTAAGTGAAGGGGATGAGGATGAGGGTGAGAAACGCGGGAACGGCGACGAGGGGCTCGTGCCAGTGAATCTCGGTAATGGAGGCCAACATGAGCGAGCCCACCAGAATGAGCGCCGGCGCCGTAGCTGCCGGAGGGACGATGCCGATGAACGGCGCGGCGGCGATGGCCCCCAAGAAAAGCAAGCCGGTGACAATGGCAGTGACGCCCGAGCGGCCTCCCGCAGCCACGCCTGCGGTGGACTCCACATAGCTGGTCACGGTGGAGGTTCCTACCAGCGAGCCGAAGACGGTCGCGGTGGCGTCGGCAAAAAGGATTCGGTTGAGCCGGGGAATCGAGTGGTCGGGTGCGATGAGGCCAGCGCGCTTGGTGACGGCAACCAGCGTGCCCAGGTTGTCAAAGAGGTCAACGAAGAAGAAGACGAAGATGATCTCGAGCAGCCCTTTGTTGACCGCGCCCATGATGTTGAGCTTGAACGCTGTTTGGGTGAGCGCGCCGATGCCTCCCGTCGACGGTGTCCATTGGACCATGTGAAACGCCCATGCAATGCCGGTGACGGTGAGCACGCCGATAAGGATGGAGCCCTTCACCTTCCGGATTTCGAGGGCAACCATGAGAATGAGGCCGAGAAGCGTGAGGTACGCGGTGGGATTGCGGATGCTGCCCATGCCGACAAGCGTGTTGGGGTCGCGTACCACCAGGCCCGCGTGCTGGAAGCCGATGAAGGCGATGAAGAGGCCGATGCCGCCCGCTACCGCGGCGTAGAGCTGGTGAGGAATAGCACGCAGAATCATCTGCCGGATGCCAACGGTGGTGAGAGCCAGAAAGATGATGCCGGAGAGAAACACCGCGCCCAGCGCAGTTTGCCAGGGCACGTGCATCTTGATGCAGACGGTGTAGGCGAAATAAGCGTTCAGGCCCATGCCTGGCGCCAGCGCAATGGGATAGCGCGCGACGATGCCCATCAGGATGGAAGCGAACGCAGCCGACAGGCAGGTGGCTGCTGTAACCGCGGGCAACGGCACGCCGGCATCATGCAGCACCGCCGGATTGACCAGCACAATGTAGGCCATGGTCAGGAACGTCGTGACGCCGGCCAGAATCTCGGTGCGCCAGTTGGTCCCGAGACGGGCAAATTCAAAATAGTTTTCGAGTCGCTTGCGCATAGACGAGTTCTTGCTAGAAAAACACAGTGCGGCGCGAATACAAAGTAAATTGTGCGCGCGAGCTTGTCAGCCGCAGGTGGATGAAGAGAATTCCCGAAGCGCAGTTGCAGCTCGGCCTTCTTACGGTTGCGGCGGAGCTGGTGTTGTTGCCGCAGGTGTCAGGTAGCCGCTGTCTTGCATCCAATCGGCCATCCGTTGCGGCCAGGTGTTGACGGTCACCAGCTTGGAGCGGTCACCCATATTGAACGCGTGCTTACCCTGGGCCAGAAAAATCGCCTCAACGGGAACTCCTGCCGCATGCAGTTTCTCGTAGAGTTCGAGTGTCACCTTGTCGCAGCCGTACTGATCGTCATTGGCCACGAGCAGGAAAGCCGGCGGAGCATTCGGCGGAACGGTGTCGGGCAGGCCACCGCCGGGATAGACCAGCATCTGAAAGTCGGGCCTGCCGTTCAGCCGGTCGATGGGGTCCGGCGCGGAAGGGTCTCCGTCTCCTGGTGCGTAGGCGATCATGGAGGCCACTTCGCCGCCGGCGGAAAAACCGAGAACGCCCACGCGGTGCGGGTCGATGTTCCATTCTTTGGCGCGGCTGCGCACCAGCCGCATGGCGCGGTACGCATCCTGGCGCACATTCTCTTTGGTGTAGGGTGAGTTTGGCTCGCCGGGCAAACGATATTTCAGCGCAAACGCCGTTACGCCGATGCTGTTCAAAAACTGCGCGGCCTGCACTCCCTCGGCATTGAAGACCAGCTCGCGAAAGCCTCCGCCGGGCGCGATCACAACTGCCGTTCCGTTGGCCTTGTCTTTGGGCGGCAGGAAGACGGTGATCGAAGGATCGTTTACGTTTCGCACCCAGTAATCTTGTGCCTGCTCCGGGATGTCCTTGCGGCTTTCGAACCCCGGCGCGCCGTTTTCCCAGAGATGAATCACTTGCGGAGCCGTTTGGGCACCCGCCGCGGCACACAGCAACGCAATTCCGAGGGTTGCAAAGAGGAGCTTCATAGTAGTGACATTCCTTTTCCGCCGGTTGGGGCCGGGGCGAGATTCATGAAAGTAGCTTGGCTGCTTCCTTGGCAAAATAAGTCACGATAAAGTCTGCTCCGGCGCGACGAATGCCGATGAGAGACTCCATCATCGCGCGATCCCGATCCAGCCAGCCTTTCTCAAACGCGGCCTTAAGCATCGAATACTCGCCCGAAACCTGGTAAGCACCGATGGGCACATCAACGCGCTCGCGCGCCGCGCGCACAACGTCGAGGTAAGGCATGGCGGGCTTCATCAGGATCATGTCCGCGCCCTCTTCGATGTCGAGATCGATCTCGCGTAGCGCCTCGCGCAGGTTGGCGCCGTCCATCTGGTAGGTCTTGCGGTCGCCGAACTGCGGCGCGGAATCCGCGGCCTCGCGAAAGGGTCCGTAAAAGGCGGAAGCGAATTTCGAAGCGTAGCTGAGGATGGGCGTTTGTGCGCAGCCCTCGGCGTCAAGCGCGCGGCGAATGGCCCCAACGCGGCCGTCCATCATGTCGCTGGGAGCAACAACATCGGCGCCCGCCTTGGCCTGGCTCACCGCCGTGCGGGCCAGCAGCTCCAGCGTGGGATCGTTGTCTACCTCGAAGCTCGCATCGGGGCCGTCGCCCGACTTGACCACCACGCCGCAGTGGCCATGGCTGGTGTACTCGCACAGGCAAACGTCGCCGATCAACACGAGCTTCCTTGCCGCTTCCGACCGCTTCAGCGCGCGGAGCGCCTGCTGCACAATGCCGTTGTCGTCCCATGCGCCGGTGCCCTGCCCGTCTTTTGTCTCGGGCAAGCCGAAAAGGAGCAGCCCACCCAGACCCAGCCGCGCGGCCTCCTCAGCCTCGCGGACCGCTTCGTCGACCGACAGATTGAAAACGCCGGGCATGGAACTGACCGGGTTACGCACGCCCTTGCCGGGACAGATGAACAGGGGATAGATCAGGTCGCCGGGATCGAGCGCGGTCTCGCGCACCAGCGCGCGCAACGGCTCGCCGCGGCGCATCCGCCGCATCCGGTTGGCAGGGAAGGTCACGAATTGATTGTAAGACAGCTATCAGCCGTCAGCTTTCAGCCGATTCTGCTGCAGCGATCGTGGTCGGAATATCGCGGCGTTTATGCGAAGGATTGTTCCTTGAAATCCCTCGGGGCCGCATTTGGCAATTCTCGGGCAGGGCCTCTGCCATCGCCTCGATCATCCGGCTGGTTGAGGAGGAGCTGAAAGCTGAAAGCTGACGGCTGGTAGCTGCTCTTCACAACTCGTCGTAGAGCGTCCAATTCCGCGCCCCGATCAGGATGATCAGGGTGGCGATGCCGAGTGCTGTGCCGAGAGGAATCCGAATGAGGCTCAGGATGGCGGCGATGATGGCGACGATCCGGCCCCACTGCGTGCGCTCCAGCAGACCCCAACCGGCCACAGCTGCCAAAACGGCCCGGCCCACCATGAACAACCAGGCGAAGCGCAGAAGCCCCGGGAAGAACCACGTCTGCGGTACGTGGCTGTGTGCGAAGGGACCGAAGCCCGACAGGAAAGCGTGCGCGAAAGCCAGTCCGACAATGCCGAAGATCAGAGTGATTCCGGCGTAAACCAGCCACAGGATTCCGAGCACTCTGACCTTGCTGGCGTAGCCCGCCAAAAGAAACTCGAAGCCGGGCACAGGAGGCACCTGCGGCGCCACCGGCCGGTTGCATTGCGGGCAAACGATCTGCCCCTGTGCCAACGCATGACCACATCCGCTGCAAAACATGTTGCCTCCTCGCTCCGCTGCTTGCGAGTATCTTGTTCCTTGTGAGAATACTACGGAGAAAACCCGAGTGGGGTTCCATACGGGCACAGGTGGATGGTCCGAGACATCCCCGCGGGTAAGGAGCGAAACCGCATGAAGCAGCCCGGTGTCTTCTTGACCGCGGATTGGCGCAACCTGCTGATGTTCAATTACGCAGTTGACCCTGGCTTGCTTCGGCGATTTGTTCCAACTGGCACTGAGTTGGATGACTTCGAAGGGCGTACCTACGTCAGCCTCGTCGGATTCGAGTTCAACCGTACCCGTGTCGCCAGAATGGCAATTCCATTCCACCGGTCCTTTGAGGAGGTTAACCTCCGCTTCTATGTGAGGCGCTCGGGGCGACGTGGCGTCGTGTTCATCAGGGAGCTCGTGCCGAAGTTCGCTGTTGCCGCAATTGCGCGGATCGCATTCGGCGAGAATTATTCCCGCGTGCCCATGTCCCACTCGATCCATGTTTCGCCGGA
>JBEKWT010000138.1:0-7756 GCA_049512795.1 Occallatibacter sp. | reverse complement strand
TCCACGCGCGGGCGCAGCCACATGTCGGCCACGCGGCCCAGCGGCAACCATACATAAGAGCGCGCCGGATCCGCGGCGATCCGCTCTTCGGCCAGCCGCTCAAAGCGCGCATCGATCTCTGGCGTAAGGTCCATGCCGTGGTTGTTGTAGTCACCGGCAACCGCGGCCGTCTCGGCTTGCTGCGCCGGCGAGTCGAATGCCCGGCTGGGCAGCTCGCTTACGTTCAGCTTGTCTCCAGGCACATTCCAGTAAATCTCGTATGTCGAAATGAAGTCGAGGCACCAGCTCTTCACCCAGCGCTCCCACCCTGGGTTGGAGCTCTCGCCAGGATCGGTGGCCAGGCGCGGCGCCAGCGGCTCAAAGACATGAAAGACGCTCCAGTTGCGCTCCGTCCAAACAGCAAACGGAGCCAGCGCCAGCAAGGCGCAGACCGCTGCCATGCGGGTCACTTTGCGCGCCGAAATCCCAGTCTCCACCCGATCTCGTCCAAAACCAGAAAAAAACTTGCGCGCCGAAATTCCAGCCTCCCTCAGCCTTACGCCAGAACCAGAAAAAAACGGAACGCTGGCCCGGCCCCGATCCCGTCCGAGACCAAAAAAAAGTGCCGGCGCGAGCACAATTGCCGCCAGCGCTCCGTCCGGCCGCAACAGCGTGGCGCAAGTCACTGCCGCGGTAAACCAGAGCGCATTCGACCAGTTCGGCTCGTCGTTGAAACGCGCCATCGCCCACATGGCGAGCGCGAGCACAAACAGCGTCGGCGTCTCGGTCAATGGTTCCGCTGTGTAGCAAGCGGTAAACGGGCACAGCGCCGCCAGCCACAGCGTCGCCAGCGCGGCCCCTCGGCTCAGCGCTGCCGGCGCGATGCGCCGCACGAATCCGGCCATCAGCAGGCAGCCCAGTAGATCGAGCGCAATCTGCACGCACGCCGCGGAGTAGTAATTCTCCATCCCGAAGAGCCGAAACACGCCGGCCAGAAAGATCGGATAGCCGGGCAGCCGGATCAGCGTGGGATACATCTCCCCGCTCGGCAAGGTCAGGTCGAATCGCCCGTGCAGCAGCAGGTTCTTCGCCAGCCCTCCGTAGATCAGCGAGTCCCCGTTGACTTCGAAAAGGCTCCGGAGCAGCCACAATCGCAGAGCCAGGCCAGCAGCGAGCGCCAGCGCAACTGGCCACACGGCATGCGCTCCACCCGCGCGCCCGGCCAAATGCACCCGCGCCGTCAATTGACTCTCTTGGCCAGCTTCCATACGATTTTTAATGTACAGCGTTCAGCACGTCCAGGAATCCCGCGCCCTTGTCTGTTTAACGCCAAGGCCGTCGCATTCGTGGGATGCGACCACCTTTTTTGCGCTGGCTTTGCGGAGCTGTGACAGCACAAGATGCCCGACCACCAAATCTTCTTCGACCCGGAACGCAAGCGCTGGAAGCGCCTGCGCCGCATCCTCGATGCGACCGCGGTGCTCTCGACCCTCGTCGTCGCCGGCTTCATCTTCAACGTGATCCGCAACCAGCAACTGCCCGAATTGCTGCTTCCCAATCCGAAACATAACTATCGAGCCTTGCCTGAGCCTTCCATCCTGGAGCGCAACGGCAAGAACCAGCGTCCGGCGCGCCGCAAGACCGAACGCAAACCTTCCGACATTCCTCTCAACACCGGTGAAGGATTGCGCGCCGCCTATTACGTGCAGTACGACCCCGCCAGCTACTCCTCGCTCAAAGAGCACATTCACCAGATCGACATGTTGTTCCCTATGTGGCTGCACGTGGATTCCCCCAACGGCACGCTGATGATGATGAGCGGCGACAACCTGCGCGAGTATCCCGTGATCGAGGGCGCCGCGGTCCACGACCCCGACGACCTTAACAAAATCAAGCATGTCATTCAGGAAGCCAAGGAAGAAACCGAAATCTTCCCTGCCATTAACAACTTCAACCCGCACACCCAGGTGTGGGATACCGGCGTCGGTGACGTGCTCAAGGATCCTGACAAAAGCGTTGCCTTCCTCGAGCAGATCACGCGTTTTCTTTCAACTTACCCTGTCTATCACGGCCTTTCACTCGACATCGAGAGTATTCCTGACGCAGACGATTCAGCCTATCTGAGGTTCATTCAGGCGCTCTACGCCGAGGTGCACTCCCGCAATCTTCGCCTCTACGTCAACGTGGCTGTTTCCACCAGCGACCAGGATCTGAAGACCATCGCGGCCAACTCCGACGGCATTATTCTGATGAACTACGACGAGCACCAGGACACAAGCGATCCCGGTCCTATCGCCAGCCAGCAGTGGTTCACCGGCAATCTCGTTCGTGTCCTTAAGGTGGTGCCCAAAGAAAAAATCATCTGCGCCATCGGAAACTACGGTTACGACTGGACGCTTTCCATTCCAAATCCCAAGGATCGCCATCATCCCAAGCCGCGGGTTCTCGATACCGACGATCTATCCGTTTCCGATACCTGGGAGCGCGCCTCCGACGCTGACGCCGACCTCGATCTCGACTACGACACGCTCAATCCTCACTTCGAGTACATTGACGAGGACAATAATCAACGTCACGTCGTCTGGTTCCTTGACGCAGTCACCGTCTTGAATGAGTTGCGGGCCGCGCGCCTGCTCGGCCTGCAAACCTTCGCCCTCTGGCGTCTCGGCTGGGAAGACAGTTCGCTATGGAGCATCTGGGACCATCCCAGCGATCCTGCGGCCCTGCAAGCGCTGGGCGCCGTTCAGCCCGGCCATGCTGTCGACACCGAAGGCGATGGAGACATCCTGCGCATCACCGGGCTGCCCCAACCTGGCAAGCGCACCGTGGAAGTTGACACCGACGAGCCCGACCCGCGCAAGAAGCTCATCGACGACGAGCATATGGATGTGTATCCCCACACATACACTGTCGAGCAGTACGGCTACCATCCCAATGAAATTGCGCTCTCCTTCGACGACGGTCCCGATCCCAAATGGACGCCGAAGATCCTCGACATTCTGAGGCAGAAGCATGCCACTGGCACCTTCATGCTCATCGGCGCCGAGGCATCGGACAATATCGGCCTGATGCAGCGCATCGTTCGCGAAGGCAACGAGATCGGCAACCACACCTGGACCCACCCCGACATCAGCGAAATCCCTCCAGGCCGGCTCGATCTCGAGGTGAATTTGACCGAGCGCCTCTTCGAAAGCAAGCTGGGCGTGCAGCCGCTCTACTTCCGCCCACCCTACGACATCGACGAGGAGCCCGAGACCGACGACCAGGCCGCGCCCGTCTGGCGTATTCAGCAGGATGGATACACCATCATCGGCAGCAAGATCGACACCAGCGACTGGAACGAACATCCGCGCAAATCAACCGCCGAGATTATCGCCTCAGTGCTCGCCCAGTTGCAGACCATGAAGGCCAAGCCGCAGTTTCGCGGCTCCATCGTCCTCATGCACGACGGCGGTGGCGACCGCTCGCAGACAGTAGCCGCCCTCGGGCCTCTCATCGACGCCCTTCGCGCGCGCGGCTACACGGTGGTCCCGGTTTCGGCGCTCATGGATAAAACCAGTGCCCAGGTTATGCCGCCTCTTACCTTCTGGCAGCGCATGCGCACCATCCCCGACTCCATCGCCTTCTCCGCCCTCGACCTGATCGGCAACTTCATCGTCATGGTCTTTTTCGTTGGCGACGTGCTGATGAGCGCCCGTCTCATTATCGTGGGCTTGTTTGCCGTCATCGACCGCCTCACTCGGCGGCGTCACGATGCCTCGCCCGGCTTCAACCCGCGCATCGCTGTTCTCATTCCTGCTTACAACGAAGAAGCCGTCATCGTCCGCACCATCCGCTCGGTCCTCAACTCCGACTACAAAAACCTCCGCGTCATCGTGATCGACGATGGCTCGCAGGATCGCACCGCTGAAGTGGCTGCCACGGCGTTCTCCAAAGAGATCGCTTCCGTCCACGTCCAGGTCCTCACCAAGCGCAATGAAGGCAAGGCCGCGGCGCTCAACTACGCTCTCGATCGCATGAGCGAGGAGATCTTTGTCGGCATCGACGCCGACACCGTGATCGCCGCCGATGCCATTTCCAAACTGATTCCTCATTTCGCGGATCCCAGGATCGGCGCTATCGCCGGAAACGCCAAAGTGGGCAATCGCGTCAACCTGTGGACGCGCTGGCAGGCTCTCGAATACATCACCAGCCAGAACTTCGAGCGCCGCGCGCTCGACCTCTTCCACGTCGTCACCGTTGTTCCGGGCGCGATCGGCGCATGGCGCACCGCGCCGGTCAAAGCGGCCGGCGGCTATCCGCTGAACACCGTCGCCGAAGACGCCGACCTGACCATGAACCTGCTCGAACAGGGGCTCAGGGTCGATTACGAGGACCGCGCGCTGGCCTACACTGAGGCGCCAATCGACGCCAAAGGCCTCATGCGTCAGCGCTTCCGCTGGTCCTTCGGCACTTTGCAGGCCATTTGGAAGCATCGCGCCGCCTTCGTTCGCAATAAGGCCATGGGCCTCTTCGCGCTGCCCAACATTCTCATCTTCCAGATGTTCCTTCCGCTGGTCTCACCCTTCATTGACATCATGTTTTTGTTCGGTGTCGTCAACTTCCTCGTCGACCGCCATTACCACCCCGAAGCAGCCTCCGCAGCCAGTTTCGAGAAGCTCGTGGTTTACTTCCTCGGCTTCCTCGTCATCGACTTCGTCACCTCGTCGGCTGCGTTCAGCCTCGAGCGTCGTCATCCCGCCAACAAGGGCGACGGCTGGCTCCTCTTCCACATCTGGCTGCAACGCTTCGCTTATCGGCAGGTGTTTTCGGTTGTCCTATTCAAAACGCTCAAGCGCGCCATCGACGGCAAGCCCTTCAACTGGGATAAAATTGAGCGCACCGCGCAAATGAGCAAGAATACCGAAATCCTGACCGAAGCAGTGCGCTAGAGCATCGAGCGCTGGCGCTGGAACGCAGTGCCAATGCGAGATTTTCGCGCCAGATCCGTGCAATAGGTGCAGAATAGGAACCGGCGGAGGTATGGCCGTATTCTTCCCCGAATCGGCCCGACAGGGAGATTACGAATGCGTATCCTTCACCGATTCTCGTCGTTCCTTCTTCTTCCCGGATTGCTGCTACTCACGTTGCCCGCGCACTCCCAAAACGCCCCTGCGCCCGCGCTTCGCGCCAACTCAAGCCTTGTCCTCGTCGACGTTGTCGTCACCGACCACGACAAACCCGTGCATGGCCTCGACCGGCGCCGATTTCATGTCTTCGAAGACGGCAATGAGCAATCCCTCTTCTCGTTTGACGAGCACCAGCCTGCCGGCGCTCCGCCCGCATTTCTAGCCTCCGCCGCGTTGCCGCCGAACACCTACACCAACCTGCCCGCGTACCCCGAGGCCAGTGCGGTCAACGTGTTGCTGCTCGACGCGCTGAACACGCCCCTCGGCGACCAGATGCGCGTGCGCAGCAAGATGATCGACTACCTGGGCAGAGTAAAGCCCGGCACAACCCTGGCTATCTTCACGCTCGGGATGCAACTGCGCATCGTGACCCAATTCACCAGCGACCCGGCCGCCCTGGTTAGCCTGCTCAGGAAGCCAAAGACCAACACGCAGCAGTCACCGTTGCAGGACACGCCATCGTCGACCGCTCTCGACAACAACCAGGTCAACGCGGTGGCCGGCTCACAGCCCGCCATGCCGCCTCCCGTCTCCAATGCCGGCGCCGCGACTCCGGGCTCGAATACCTCCGGCCCCATGAACGCCGTCGCCGCTCTCCAGCAGTTTCAGGCCGACCAGATCGCTGGCCAGATCGACGCGCGCATGCACATCACGCTCGAAGCCCTGAAGCAGTTGGCCGGCTATCTCGCCGGCATTTCGGGACGCAAGAACGTGATCTGGTTCTCCGGCTCGTTTCCGCTGGTGCTATGGCCTGACGCCTCGCAATTCGACGCCTTCGCGAACGTCGCGAGCTACCGCGAGGAAATGCAGAAGACCAGCGACATGCTCACCGCCGCGCGCGTGGCCATCTATCCGGTCGACGCGAGCGGCCTGTGGGAGCCCACCGAGTTCAGCGCGGCCAACAACCCCACCATTTCCAACGATGCCCGAATCAGGGCTCAGGAGCAAAGCGGGCAATGGTCGCAGCAGCGGGAGCAGCATGACAGCAACCAGGCCACCATGCAGCAAGTCGCCGATGACACCGGCGGAAAGGCCTATGTCGAGACCAACGACTTGGACAAAGCTCTCGCCAGCGCCATCGAGAACGGCTCGAGCTACTACACTCTCGCTTATGCGCCCAAGAACGCCGCGCTCGACGGACGATACCGAAAGATTCAGGTGCGGCTCGACGACGACCATGGCCTCAAGCTCGCCTACCGCCGCGGCTACTACGCCGATGCGCCCAGCAAATCATCGCCAGCGGGCGGCGAGCAGACCAGCGTGTTCGCGGCGGCTCTTGACCACGACGCTCCAGCGGCCACCGCGATCCTGCTCAAGGCTCGCATTTTGCCCGCCGCCGATCCGGCGTTCCAGGGCGTGAGCCTTCCCAAAGGAACTGCAGGAGACAAGTCGCCCTCATTCAACGGTCCCGCACATCGTTACGTCGTCCATCTCACCATCGACGCGCACGGCCTCGTTCTCGACAACCTGCCTGACGGAAGCCACAAGGCCGCCATCGAAATCGCTCTCATCGCCTACGATGGGCTCGGCCATCCGCTGAATGACTATACGCACGCCTTCCAGGTGGGCCTCAACGCCGCTCAGTCTGAGGGGATCATGACCTCAGGGATCTCCGTGCTCCTGCCCTTCGATCTGCCTGCCGGCCAGGTCGATCTGCGCATCGGCGTACATGACCTCAACGCCGACCGCGCCGGTTCGCTCGAGGTTCCTCTCGACGTCGCGAATTAAGCCATCCCCGGCAACTAGCGCTTTCATCGCAGCCTCCCTTGGCCCCTTGTTCCCTCGCTCCCTGCCTTCTAATCCCTGGTCCCTCGCCTTTGGGGACCGGGGAGGAAGATCGGGTGCCCCCGGTCTCGCATTTGAGACCGGGGAAGTCGCGAACGCTCCGCGTTTGCAAACACTTTCGGCGGCGTGAACGTCGTCTTTCGGGACCTACCTGTTTTGACGAGCAGCCCACACTGGGTAAGCGCATTAGGCAGGTGGACCACTCGCCCTGGTATCGGGAGCTGTGCCCCGTTCATCGCAGCCTTATCGCGATGAGCGGGTTTCGGCAAAGTCCCGGCGGAGTGACGATAGCACCATGCCATACGGCCTGAAGCGGTTCCAGAAAGCCGAAGCCCTTCACTTCATTACGTTCAGTTGCTTCCACCGACTTCCGTTCCTTGAAGCGCCGGCGGCCAAGGAATCGTTTGAGCTCGTTCTCGAACAGGCTCGCTCCCGTCACCAGGCCACGGTCTACGCGTATGTCCTGATGCCCGAACATGTCCACTTGCTGATCAACGAGCCGCCGCTGATCCTGCTGGCGCAGTTTCTGAAGGCGCTCAAGCAGATCACTTCGCGCAAACTGCGTGGCGATCGCTCGCAGTTCTGGCAGGACCGTTATTTTGACTCAAACATCCGTGGCGAATCAGCCCGGTCCGAAGTGATTCGGTATATCCACAGAAATCCGGTAAAAAGCGGGCTGGTCGTATCTCCCGAGCAGTACCGATGGAGCAGCTTCAACCACTACGCTACTGGAATCCGTGGGGTGGTTGAAATCGAGTCGGAGTGGACGGCAAGGACGCGCGGCCCACTCATCGCGATAGAGCCGCGATGAATGGGGCACAGAC
>JBEKWT010000137.1:0-7772 GCA_049512795.1 Occallatibacter sp. | reverse complement strand
CAGAAGATGCTTCGCCACGCATGGTCCTTGAAGCGGAAGAGCGCCGCGGCGTCGCCCAGCTTCGCTACGGCGTCCACGCGATAGCTGAAGTACATGCCCATCAGCGCCGCGGCCACAATGCCGAGCGTCAGCATCCATTGGAAGATCGCCGTACCTCTGCCGCGGCTCGAAGCCGTCAGGCACTCGGCCAGGTAGAGCGGGACTACGACGCCGATGAACCCGCCGCTCACGCCCTGTAATAGTCGCCCGAAAAGCAACGGCCCATAACCGGATGACAGTGCAATCACGGGAATGCTCACCACGAACGCGCACCCGCTCAAAATCATCAGCGGCTTGCGGCCCATCCAGTCAGACAGGAGGCCGGAAAAGAGAGTCGAAAACACGCTGCCCAGCAGCACCGCTGCCACGATGAACGAAAGTTGCGATGCGGTCAGGCCTGCGGTGGCCTGCAGGTAGGGTACCGCGCCGCCGATAATCCCCACGTCGATCCCGTAAATCAAGCCGCCAAGGCCCGCAACCATGAGCAGAAACGTGTTGTAACGGCGTGTCGCGGCGGAGGACGCCGCATGCGGCAATCCGGCGGAGTTCACGGGAATGTCTTCCTCTCGCTCATTGTCATGTGACCGGTTTGCTCCGGTTCCCCGCAATCAGAATCGCGCGATGCACCAGTCTACAGCGGTTCTCAAGTTGCTGTAAGGCGAAGCCATCACGGCCAAGTGGCTTTTTCCTTAACCGGGGGTCCCCACAGACAGGTCCTCGTCTGTGGGGTGGAAGTAAACGCCACCTTGCGCAGCGCTCGAAATGCGGTGTGTGAACTGGACAACCGCTCTACAATGGTCGCATTGCATATTAGAGCTCGATGACCTCGAGCCGAAGGCGGTCTTGAGTTGCAGAGTTTCACTCGATTGACCTCATTCTTTCTGGCGCGGGCAGCGATCTTCGCCGTCTTTGCCGGTGCAGCCACCGGCGCCGCGCAAACGAAGATTGCCCTTCTTCCCGCGCCGCGCGAAGTGAATTTTGGGCAGACCACTCAGTTGCCGGACAAGATTCTCGTCGCCGTTCCCGGTCGCGACGCGGAGGATGAGTTCGCCGCGCGCGATCTCGAGGATGCGCTGAAGCGCATTACGCCGGCCAGCGATGAAACCCACGCCGCACAACCGCCGTATCGCATCTCGCTTCTCCGCAATGGCTCCGATGCGGCAAAAACCGGCCTCGCTGGCAACAACCTCGCCTTCGATTCGATGATGGAGTCGGAAGGATACATTCTGGTCATCGGTCCGCATGACGCAGCCGTCATTGGCGCAACCGGCACGGGTGTCTTTTACGGCGTGCAAACCTTCAAGCAATTGCTGCCCTTGTCCGGAGCGCCGCGCGTGATTCCCACGGGCACTTTGCGCGACTGGCCGGCCATGCAATATCGCGGCATCAGCGACGATCTCTCGCGCGGCCCGTTTCCGACTCTCGACTTCCAGAAGCACCAGATTCGCGTGCTGGCTTCGTTCAAGATCAACATTTACTCGCCCTACTTCGAACACACGCTCCTCTATCCCGATCATCCGCTGGCAGCGCCCGCGGGCGGCTCGCTCACGCCTGCTCAGGCCGCAGAACTGGTTGCCTACGCGCGCCAGTATCACATCACCATCGTGCCGGATCAGGAGTCCTTCGGCCATCTGCACCACGTGCTCAAGTGGGAGCTTTATCAGGATCGGGCCGAAACGCCTCACGGCTACATGCTCGCGCCGGGCCAGGACGGCACGCTGCCGCTCATCAAGGATTGGTTCGCCGAGGTCGCGCAGGAGTTTCCGTCGCCCTTCATCCACATCGGCGCAGATGAAACCTTCGACCTGGGCGTGGGCCGCACACACAACGCGGTCGCGCAGCAAGGCTACGGGCCGGTCTATGTTGCCTTCGTCAAGCAGATTCACGATGCGCTGGCGCCGCTGAATCGCCGCCTGCTTTTCTGGGGCGACATTGGCGACGCCAATCCTGACGCTGTTGCCGGCTTGCCCAAAGACATGATCGCCGTTCCCTGGGATTATTGGGACCAGACAGGCTTTGACAAGCTGATTGCGCCATTCGCGAAGAACGGCATCGAGACCTGGGTCGCTCCCGGCGACTCAAACTGGAACGAGGTCTATCCGCAGGACAAAACGGCCCTGTGGAACATTCAGGGATTCATCGCGGCCGGCCAGAGTCTCGGATCAACCGGCGCGCTCACCTCGGTCTGGAACGACGATGGGGAGGGCTTGTTCAATATGGATTGGTACGGCGTGCTCTTTGGCGCCGCCGCCGCGTGGCAGAGCGGCCAGAGTTCCATCGCCGATTACCAGGACGCCTACGGTGCGACCTTTCATCTCGACTCGAGTGGCAAGATCGACAGCGCCGAAAAAGAGCTGATGGCCGCGCAGGGGGATCTGGCCGACGCAAAGACCGGCCTGACCAGCGATGCACTGTTCTGGCTCGATCCGTGGAGCGCGGAGGGACAAGCGGTTGCACCAAAGCTCCTGCCCGTTGCGCACGATCTGCGCCTGCACGCAGAGCAGGCCATTGTTCTGCTGGCCGAGGCGCGCCGCGACAATCCCAAACTCAGCGAGCCCGATGCGCTCACAGCGATGGATTTGGGCGCGCGCCGCCTCGATCTGATCGGCCTCAAATTCCAGCTTGCGCAGGAGATTCCCGCGGCATATGCCCAGGCGGTCGCGCAGCAACACGACAAGACGCAAAGCTCTGCCACAAACACTCTGCTCAGCGAGATCAGCGGCGCGAATGGCCGCTGCCAGGACCTGCGCGACGCCTTCTCGGCCATGAAGAGCGAGTACAGCCAGGTGTGGCTGGCTGAGAACCGCCCCTACTGGCTCAACAACGTGACCGTCCGCTACGACCTGGAGATCGAGCGGTGGCAGCAACGCGGCGAACAGTTTGCTGCGGCTATCTACGGCTTGCAGAATGGTCAGGACCTGCCTGCGGCGACGGCCCTCGGAATGCCGGAGCCTGCCGCGAGCGCGCACTGAGAGAGGCCGCTGAATTCCGCTCTGCTGCCAGCCATCGCCATGCCAACCGCGGCTGAACCAAAGCGATTACCGGCCTGAAGATTTCTCTCCCCACCGGTGCGCGGCGGATGCAAACTAGATGCATGTTCGAACGCTCCCCGAAAAGGCAACTTCCCGTTGTCCTGCTCATTGACGACGACCTGGTTAGCCGTGAAGTAGCGGCCACTGTGCTCACAATGACCGGGTTCCAGGTCCACACTGCCGAGAGCGGGGATGCTGCGCTGGACATGCTTGCCAGGGAAGTGTGCCGGCCGGGAGTGATCCTGATGGATGCGCAGATGCCTGGCCTGAGCGGAAAGAAATTGATTTCGGAGCTTCGCGGCCGTACCAAGGCCCGCATCTTTGCCGTCAGCGGTAGCGACGTGCCGCCCGAGGTGGTGAATGCGGCCGACGGTTTTCTCCTCAAGCCCTTCAATGCTGAAAATTTGCGTCAGCTGCTAGTCGGCAACCAGGCTGAAGCGGCTCCCACGCTGCTCGATCCCAATGAGCCCGTGGTCAGCATGGAGGTGCTCGCACAATTGCGAAGGGTGATGCCCGAGTCCGGAGTGCGGCAAATTTACTCCGTCGTTGTCGCCGACCTCAGCGGGCGGATTGAAGCGCTGGGAGCCGCGATCGCCAAAGGCGACGCCGCGGAGATTCGGCGCATTGGGCACGCTATCAAAGGGGGCTGTGGAATGGCGGGCGCCCTTCAGGCTGCCCGCCTGGGCGCGCTTTTGGAGGCGATGCCGCTCAATTCGAAGGATAACCAGTTGGATAACAGCGCCGTTCTGCTCAGCGATTTGCGTGCCGCCGCACGAGGGTTGGAGCGTATGCTGGATGCTGAATTGCCTGCCTGATCCTTCGCGTCGTTCGGCGCATGGACCAGCAACGGCGGAGGCGTGTGGCAGAAATGGAACGATCGATTCGAATCGTGCTGGCCGATGATCACCCTGTGGTCCGCATCGGCGTACGCAACATGTTGACCAAGAACGATGGCTTTGACGTTGTAGGCGATGCCACCGACGGGGACGAAGCCATCACGCAGACCCTCGAGCTCCAGCCCGATGTTCTTTTGCTCGATGTCGCGATGCCGCGCCTTCCCGGCCTTGAGGCCATGCGCGCCATCATGAGCGGCCCTTCAACGGCCAAAATTCTGCTTCTCACTTCCACCATCACCACGCAGCAGATCATCGAGGCCCTGCAGATCGGGGCGCGCGGCATCGTGCTCAAAGACGCTCTCGCCAACCACCTGCAAACCGCCATCCGCACCGTTTACGCGGGCGATTATTGGATCGGCGGCAAGCGCGTCGTGAACCTGGTCTCAGCCCTGCACGAACTGATGCAACAGGCAGCCGTGCCGCAGCGCAAAACCTACGGCCTCACGCCGCGCGAGCTCGAGGTTGTGGGCTGCATCGTCGAAGGCTGCAGCAATCGCGACATCGCCAAGCAATTCACGCTTAGCGAAGAGACCGTCAAGCGCCATCTCTCGAATATCTTCGACAAAACAGGTGTCTCCACGCGCCTGGAGCTCGCGCTCTTCGCCATCGCCCACCACTTGATCGCGCCGCAGTAGTTGGATTCGCGACCAAGCGCTATCCTGATTCTGCCAATCCGATTGGATTGCACGCAGGAGCGCGCATGGGAGAGCTAAGCAGAATCGGCATTGCCCTCGATTCCGAGCTATTGAAGCGGTTCGACCGCTCCATTGAGAAAAGTGGATACACAAATCGCTCTGAAGCCTTTCGCGACCTGATCCGCGACCGGCTGGTGCGGGAGCAGACTGCCACGCCCGATGCCACAGTCGTCGGCACCGTCACTCTCATTTACAACCATCATGCATTCGGGATCACTGAGAAGCTGACCGAAGCGCAGCACGAACACCACGACCTGGTTGTTTCGACGAGCCACGCGCATCTCGACCATGATTCCTGCCTCGAAGTGCTGATCGTTCACGGCAAAGCAGGCCGCGTGCAACAATTCGCCGACCTGATCATCGGCCTGAAAGGCGTCGAGCACGGGCGCTTGGTGATGAGCGTGCCCACGCATGCGCTTGATTCAAAGCATGACCACTCGCACGAGCATCCGCACAAGAACCCGCACTGAATCCGTATTGCGGGATTTGTCAAAAGCTTCTTCCTAACGCGAATCGCACCAGAAACGGTTCGGTAGGGTGGGTAACGCGTCCGAATGCCGGCGGCGTGGCTACTGCGTTTGGAGTTATTTGGTAGACGTAGGCGTAGTCAATGTCGGCGTCTTTGCGGTTAAGCATATTCAGGAATTCTGCCGTAACGTGCCATTTCTTGAAGAATTGATAACCGACCTCCCCGTTGAGCAACACCGTTTGACTTGACTGATAAAGCCCGTCGGACGTCAGGTAGCGTGGACCAAAGTATCGCAGACGCAAACTTGACGAGAAGCCTTTGTAATCGTGCAGCGTGGCGCCTGCGGAAACCACCACCTTAACCGTTTCGGGCACAAGCTTGCCACCCGGGCCTTGCTGTTGCCAATTTACGTATACGCAGCCGGGTATGGGTGTGGCAGGGGCTGTGGAAGGACATCCGCTGGCACTGTAAATCGTGGTGGTGGCGAGCGCGGAGGTTGCAACAGTTGCTGTTAAGGGCAAATTTGAGACCCAGATTGCCGCATCAAATGGGTCTAACTGGGTGAACTGGGCTCTGGAGTCCGCAACGTCAGCATCAAAAGCCAAATGCTCCGCTGGTGTGTAGTAGTTCGCCCATTCAAGGCCATAGCGGTTGCTCGACTGTTCTGAAGGAATTGTGCCCCCGGTGTCGCCATCCTGCGTCAGTTCGGAATTACTGTGGAGATACCAGAGCTCGAAAGTGCTTTGCAGATGTGGGACGGCCACAGTACGTACACCGATTTCACCGCCCTTTTGTTCCACCAGTGGCGAAATTTTCGGCATGATCGTATTGGGGTAAGGATAGTCCGGCGAGACCGGTTCCACTACTTGCGTTGAGCCACGCCCGTCGTTCGAGTGAAAACTGAATCCGCCCTGTAAATAGAGCTCTGTGTTGGCCCACGGTCCGAAAATCAAACTCGCTTTGGGGCTGGGCAGGAACTTGACGGCCGAGCCGGAATTGGCCGCGTTCACCGATTCCGTGGTGCCGTCAGGCAAAGTTACAACGTCGGGAACCGTGTAGGGCGTGCCGCTAGCCGAAGTAACATAACTGTTCTGGTAAGCCAGGCTGGTGACGACAAACTTTTCTTCGTCGCCGCGCACCGCCAGCACGGAGCGAACTTTGCTCGCCCACTGGATTTTATTTTCCCAGAAGGCGCTGCCTATCATGTCCGTGAAGTTATCCCGAGACGTGGTCGCAGGTAACGTGGGGCAGGTGGTGTTGGGAACAGTGGTCGATGCGGCGGTGCTGCCGCTGTTAGCAAAAGCGAGATTGCTGGGCAATGTAACAGAAAGAGTGATCGTGGAGGTGGGGTCGGCGTAGATGCAGGTGGGAAGAATGCCGGCGTTGGGAAGACCGGTGCCGGCGGCAGGGAAGAAACTGGTGCCGCTGCCGCTCGAAGCGGTGGCGGAGTAATCGGTTTTGGTCGTCCGCACGCGATTTTCCGACCGGTAAAGGCCATTGTTGATCCAATCGCTGCGGAACTGCACGCCGAACGTATTGGACGTCTTGCGGTCAAACCAGGTGCTGAAAACCGTATGATGTGCGTCCAAATAGCCCACCCAGCGCCTGTCCTGCTGATTGAACTGGTCCTCTTTGCCGTAGTCCACCAGGAAGTAAGTGAAATCGGAAAATAAATCGAGATCGTAATACCATGCGGCCGCCATGATCTTCGACTCGGAATTTTCGCCTTGGTGATGCCACTCGCCCTGCAAGCTATAACGCTGCGAGTGCCCACCGTCAGACGGGTTCAGTGTGCCGAAGAAACCAACGAGCGGTTGGGCGGCTACGGGAATTTGATCGCTCGAGTTCCATTTTCCGTGGTAAGCGTGGGCCGTAAAGCTGGCGCCATTCATGTCGTCGCCCTGGCTGTAGGTCAGGATGCCATTGATTTTGTTAAATCCGTCCGGATGCGTCCATGGACCGTCATAGTAATACTCTTCTCCGCCGTACAGCAGACTGCCGGAACCGAACTTTTGCGATGCACCGAAAATGGCCCGCCCATAGGTGTGCGTGCCGCCTTCCAATTTGACGAAGTTCTGAGGCAGCGTCTTGAAAAACTCCACATGCGCATTTGCAGCCGAGCTAAAGTTACCGACATTCGCGTAATAAGGACCTTTCTCGAAATCCACCCGCTGCACAAACTCCGGGATGACGGTGTTCATGTCCGAGTACCCCTCGCCGTGCGCGTGCGACGGCAGGTTCAGCGGCATATCGTCGAGGAAAATGGCGAAATCTGTGCCGTGGTCGAGATTGAAGCCGCGTAGAAAATATTGGTTGGCCTTACCGCCGCCGGCGTGTTGCGTGATGATGAGGCCGGGAACCGCCTCCAAGACTTCTCCCGAACGAAGCATCGGACGCTCTTCTATTTCCTGTGCGCCCACCGTTCCCTGGGTGCCGGAGTCGGCGATTCCGACAAGGTCATCCGCGCGGCCCTGCACGTTTATGGAGCTACTCACGGAGCCCACAGCCAGAGAGATGCGCAGCGGGGCCGGCGCCCCAGTGGTCCCTATGATGACGGGGGTTTCCTTGGTTTCAAAACCGGGATTAGATACCATGAGACGATAATCGCCTGCCGGGAGTCCGGAAATAAGGAAAGAGCCGT
>JBEKWT010000136.1:0-7804 GCA_049512795.1 Occallatibacter sp. | reverse complement strand
CCGTCGCGCAGCCCAGGTTCACGAGCCGCCCTTCGGCCAGGATGAAGATCGAATGCCCATCGGGGAACGTGTACTTGTCCACCTGCGGCTTGATGTTGATCCTCGTCACGCCCTTTGCCTCGTTCAACCGGTCGATCTGAATCTCGTTGTCAAAGTGGCCGATGTTGCAGACGATCGCCTGGTCCTTCATCTTCTCCATGTGCTCGAGCGTGATGATGTCGGTGTTGCCCGTGCAGGAGACGTAGATGTCGCCGCGGCCCAGCGTATCTTCAACCGGCGCGACCTCGAAACCCTCCATCGCTGCCTGCAGCGCGTTGATCGGGTCGATTTCCGTGACAACAACCCGCGCACCCATGCCGCGCAGCGAGTGTGACGAGCCCTTCCCTACGTCGCCATAGCCGCAGATAACCGCGACCTTGCCTGCGACCATCACATCCGTTGCGCGCTTAATGCCGTCGGCCAGCGACTCGCGGCAGCCATAGAGATTGTCGAACTTCGATTTTGTCACCGAATCATTCACATTGATGGCCGGAACAAGCAGCTTGCCCTGCTCCATCATCTTGTAGAGCCGGTGCACGCCGGTCGTTGTCTCTTCGCTTACGCCGCGCCAATCCTTGACCACGTTGTGCCAATGTTGCTTGTCCTCGGCATAAACCTTCTTGAGCAGGTCCTTGATCACCTGCTCCTCGTGGTTGCCTGAAGGCGTGTCAACCCACTTGTCGCCATTTTCCAGCTCATAGCCCTTGTGGATGAGCAGCGTCGCGTCGCCGCCGTCGTCGACGATGAGCTCCGGCCCCTTGCCGCCCTTGTGCGTGAGCGCGCGATAGGTGCACTCCCAGTAATCTTCCAGCGACTCGCCTTTCCATGCAAACACCGGAACTCCCGCCGCCGCAATCGCCGCCGCTGCGTGATCCTGCGTGGAAAAAATGTTGCAGCTTGCCCAGCGCACTTCCGCGCCCAGGCTCGCCAGAGTCTCAATCAGCACCGCCGTCTGAATGGTCATGTGCAGCGAGCCGGTAATGCGCACGCCGTTGAGCGGCTTTTCCGCCGCGTATTTGTTGCGGATCGCCATCAACCCCGGCATCTCCTGCTCGGCAATGATGATTTCTTTGCGGCCCCAATCGGCCAGGCCCAGGTCTGCCACTTTGAATTCGGTTTCAAGCTTGCCGATTTTCGTTCCTTCCAGGGTTGCGGTTGCCATTCAAATCTCCTTTTATCGTCGTATCGTGATATGTTGATATGTAGCAGAATTCTCCAATGGCGTCAATCGTCAAAACGTTAAAGATTGTGGCCGACCCCAATCGGCTGCGTATCCTATTGCTTCTAAAGGGCGAAGAGCTTTCCGTGGCCGAGCTCCAGGAGATTCTGGGGATGGGTCAGAGCACCATCTCTACCCACCTTTCACAGCTCAAGCAGGCGGAATTGGTAGAGGACCGTCGCACCGGCAAAAGCAATCTCTATCGCCTCAGCGCCGCCGCCGCGCGAGGCGGGCTCTTGGATGAGTTGATCGGGCAGGCAGGGCACGAGATCCCCGAGGCCGCACCGGACCAGGCCGCCATGCGCCGCGTGCTGCGCAAGCGCCAGGACAAAACGCAAGCGTTTTTTGACAGCGTGGCCGGCCGCCTGGGCAAGGATTACGTTCCCGGCAAATCGTGGAAGAGCCTGGCCGAAGCGCTGCTGCGCCTGATGCCGCCGCTCGTTGTCGCCGATCTCGGCGCGGGCGAGGGCGCTTCTGCATTGCTGCTTGCTCAGCGGGCAAAGAAAGTGATCGCTGTTGACAGCTCAGCGCGGATGATCGAAGTGGGCCGCGAACAGGCTCTCCGCCACGGCGTGAAAAACGTCGACTACCGACTCGGCGATATCGAAGAGATTCCCATCGGTGATGGCGAAGTCGATCTGGTCTTCTTCTCGCAGTCGCTGCACCACGCCCTGCACCCCGAGCGCGCGCTGGCCGAGGCTGCCCGAATTCTCGTCGCCGGCGGCCGCATTGTAATTCTCGATCTCGTTCGTCACCGCTTTGAGGAGGCGCGCGAGCTTTACGCCGACGAGTGGCTCGGCTTCGGCGAAGCGGATCTCGAATCCATGCTCCAGAACGCGGGCTTCGTTAACGTCGAAGCTACAGTCGTCGACAAGGAGCCGGAGACTCCGCAGTTTCAAACGCTGCTGGTTGTGGCAGACAAGAAGAATTGAGATCGGGAAGCGAGCGTTCGCGCCCGATCTGGGGCGCCGGTCGCCGCGGCGACCCGCCGGCGCCGTCGTGAACAGCGGCAGCATGAAACTTAAGCTGGGCATCCAGCGTCATCTGCGAATGGGGATTGGGTCGCGCGTCAGATTCTCCTCTTTCTGTTCGCGTAAAGATGGTATGATCGGGATCAATCAGCGGAGTGGCGCCACAACGGCGAAAACCCAAGTGTTAGGTTGTTCGGGCGCCATCCAATGATTCAGGTTCCCCCCCAAATAAATCGGAGGTTCGACATGAGTAAGGTACTCAGGTTTTTTGGGCCCATGCGGAGCCCAGTCGTTGTTTTCTGCGCGGTCTTGACGTTGGGTGCGGCGGCCTTTGGCGTGTCTTCGAAGAAGAGCTCCGCACAGTCCTCGAAGGGATCGGGATCGGCGTCGAGTTCTTCTGCGCCGCCGCAGGGTAACGCCAGCGCGGCGAATCCAGAAGGATTCGCCATCGAGTCGGAAATGCTGACCTACACAGCGATGGATTCCGAAGCCACAGCACTCAGCTGCGGCATCGGACGCAACGTGGGCGCAGCCGACTCCGGCTGCAACCCGCAGGCAATCTCCGGCCCGCCGGTGGGCGTGGTCGTCATCGCCGGGGATTCGAGCGCGCTCTCTGAATTCCAGCTCTGGCGCACGGACATTTCCACCATGGACATGCTCACCCTGCGCGCCAATCATTACTGCGCTCAAAGTTCGACAAGAGCAGCCACGACCCTGGGCGGCACGATTATGTCGATGTTCCCGGAGAGCCAGGCGGCTGAATTCGCAGCCTCGCTGCTCAGCGCCACTGCGGAGACAAAGCCACTCGAAGGCAACATTCTTGATCAAACGCTTGTCGATGACGTGGCAGGTCACCTGAGAGCGCTAGGGGTTGATGTCGTGATCCCGGACAGCTACATGCCGTATTCGCTGAGCGCAATCGACGCAAACCATTCTCCATTTCTGACCAAGTACGTTGCGCTCATCAAAGCGCGCGAATGCGTTTCTCCGAAGGCAAATGCAGATGCATCGCCGGCCGCCGAACCGGCGGCAGCCGGGGCCGGAGAAGCAGACGCGCATGCGGAAGCTGACAAGAAGGCAATCACGGGAGCGATCGATAGCTTCCTGAAATCGCTCACCGAGCCCGATATTTTTGACGTGCCCCAGCCACCGGCGGGCGCGCCTCCCCAAGCACAGGCGGCGGTGATCTCGCATCTCAGTGCGGTGCTCAGAGCCGACGGCCTGGCGCAGGAACTTGACGCGGCTTCGCCCGACGCTCGCTCCGGAGCAAACGGCGTCTGGTATGTGCTATCGCTCAAAGCGCTCGAATCGGGTGGGACTCTGCTGAAATCCGGAAACGGAATAACGGGCACTAAGACCAGTTACAGCGGCGGGGCCGTGGGAACCTACGCGCTCTTCCATTTGAACGGGAATATCGCGTGCTCGGGAGTCTTCTTCAACTATGAGCCGCCAACTTTGACCAGCAAGATTCCAGACCTGCTCAAGACCCCAGACATGGCGGGAGGAAAACTGGCCGGGGGCTGCCACTAGGAACAACCGCGATTCCATTGGAGTCGACCGAACGAACCGGACTTGCTGAAAAGGGGCGGGCATTTTGCTCGCCCCCTTTCTTTTTGCGATCATTCGGCGGACTCTCTTCACCCCTGGCGCTTCGCGCTACCTTCCTGGCGCGCTTACTTCCTGAATCGACCGCCGCTGAATCGAATCCGTTCCTATTCGATCTAAAATGGGTTGAAACCTACTTTCTAAAGAAGGGATCCGATGGCAGACTCCCTCAAAGCCTCGCGAGCAACGGGAGCGGCGAAGCCCGCGCGCATGAATCGCGCGCAGCGTGCTCTTATTCTGAAGGCGCTCGCCGATCCCCGGCGATTCGAGCTTCTACAGCAGATTGCCAAGGCCGGCTGCCCGCTCGGCTGCTCTCAGGCTCTTGCCGCGTTGCCCATCTCCGCCGCCACGCTCTCCCATCACATCAAGGAATTGGAAGCGGCTGGGCTCATCGAAGTGCGCCGCGAGGGCAAGTTCCACTATCTTTCGCTGCGTCCGGGAGTTCTGAGCTCCCTGGCCGCCGGTTTGACTGCGCTCGAACCCGCTTCCTGCCCTGGCCGCTGACCGGCTTAAAGAGATTTCCACAAACCTTCTGAATCCATCTTCGCGTTCTCTGAATCAATTCGACAGTTATCGAAATGTCGAACCGATGACATTCCGGTGAGGGAGCAGAGAAATGACAAACCTTCAAGGCAAAGTCGCGCTGGTTACCGGCGCATCCAAAGGAATCGGCGCGGCGATCGCCCGCGAATTGGCGGCGCGCGGCGCCGCTGTGGCAGTCAACTACTCGGGCAGCAAGGCAGGCGCGGAAAAGGTCGTCGCGGAAATCAAAGCCGCCGGCGGCAAAGCCATCGCGTTCCAGGCCGATCTTTCGAACCCTGACTCGGTCGGTCCCTTCGTGAAGTCCGTTGCGGAGCAGCTCGGCCCGATCGACATTCTGGTCAACAACGCCGGCATTTACGAATTCGGACCGCTGGAACAGATCACGCCCGAGCACTTCCACAAACAGTTCGACCTCAACGTTCTCGGCTTGCTTCTCACCACCAAGGCTGCCGTCGAGCAATTCAATCCTGCCGGTGGAAGCATCATCAACATTGGCTCGGTTGTGGCATCGGGATTCGCGAACGCCGCGGTTTATAGCGCGACCAAGGGAGCAGTCAACACCATCACCACCTCGCTTGCCAAGGAGCTCGGCCCCAGAAAGATTCGCGTCAATGCTCTCAATCCGGGCCTGATCGAAACAGAAGGCACGCACAGCGCAGGCTTCATTGGCAGCGAATTTCAAAAGCAAGCCGCCGCTGATACGCCCCTTGGCCGCATCGGCCAGCCGCGAGACATCGCCGAAGTCGCGGCTTTCCTGGCCTCGGATGATTCCGGCTGGCTCAGCGGTCAGACGGTTTACGCCTCCGGCGGCTACACCGGCTGAACTCCGTATTGACTACAAATGCGCTCGCTGCCGATGCGGGCCTGAGATTCATTCGCTCAGGCTCGCTCAGCCGTCAGCAATTGTTTCTTGCGGTCGATTCTGCCTTCAGCAGCTGCCGCTTGCGTTCCAGGCCCCAGCGGTAGCCGGTGAGCGAACCATCGGCGCCCACGACGCGATGGCACGGCACCAGCAGCGCCACGCGATTCGTAGCGCAAGCCCGAGCCACGGCGCGCGTGGCCTTGGGATCGCCCAACTCGCGCGCCAACTGCGAGTAGCTGCGCGTTTCGCCCCGCGGAATCTGACGAAGCGCCTGCCACACGCGAAGTTGAAAGACTGTCCCGCGCAAGTCGAGGGCATCTGTTCGGCCCCGGTTTACTGTCAGGTCATTCCCATCGCGCACGCTTTGGAGCGCCGTCTCCACCAGCCGTGAGAGCGACTGATCGCGGCGCAGCCCGGCCGCGGGAAACTCGCTTCGCAGGTTCGCCTCGGCCTCTGCCTTGCTGGCCGCCAGCGAGAGCCAGCACAATCCCCTCCTCGTCGCCCCTACAACCATCCAGCCAAACGGCGTGCGCGCTGAGGCAAATCCTATCTGCTCGCCTTTGCCGCCCTGGGCAAACCGCGCAGGCGTCATGCCCAACTGGTTTCCTTCGTAGGCGCGGCTCGACGAGCCGAACCCCGCGGTGTAGATGGCATCGGTCACGCTTTCGCCCTGCTTCAGCGCGCCGCGCAACCGTCCCGCGCGCATCGCGCGTTGATATTGCAGCGGGCTCACACCCATCTCGCGCTTGAAGAGGCGCTGCACGGTGAAAGGACTCAGGCAGGCGACGCGGCCCAACTCTTCGAGCCGCACTGGCCGGTCGAGGTGAGCTTCAATATGTGCACGAATCTCATCCAAAGGTCTGCTCCATGCAATGGTGGTGGGACGGCAGCGGAGGCACGGGCGAAAGCCGGCGGCTTGCGCGGCGGCGGCAGTCTGGAAGAAGCGCACGTTCTCGCGCAGCGGCCTGCGGCTCGCGCAGCCCGGCCGGCAGAATACGCCGGTAGTCGTCACTCCGTAGAAAAAGCGTGCCTGCGGATCGCGGGCGGCCAGCTGTTTCCAGGTTGCTTCGGGGTCGAGTGTCGAGGCCGGGACTCTGCGTGAATTTGTGAACGGAGTCATCGTCAATACGTCGCCGGCGAAGGCATTGCCGGCCAAATCTTCGCGAGAACTGATGAGTGCGATTTGCGAATTGCTGCTCATGAACCTCATCGTCGCCGATCAGCGCCGCGGCCGCACTCCGATTCTTGCGCGCAATTCGGATTATCTCCTCTCACCGGTTCGTCCCGAAAGGTGTATTCTTTTGCCCAACATGCCATCCAAAATGAAAAGACCAGTTGGTGTAACGATCCTTGCGCTCGTCTTCCTTTGGATTGGGTTCGGCGGAGCTGTTTTCTTCCCGTTTATTGCCGGTTTTGACGTGTTCGCGACGCCCTGGGATGATTTTGCAGGAAAGGTCATTCACTCCGAGGCCTGGCTCAGAATCACTCTTTATCTGCTTGAAACTCTGTGGTATCTGGCCTACATAGCTTACGCAATTATGGGGCTCGGCCTCTGGAAGCTCCGCTCTTGGGCACGTACAGCGGTTTATGTAATTAACCTGATCGGAGCTGCCGCGAGTATTTTGGTTGCGGCGATCTTTGTCCGGCCCGGAATCTTGGCGTTGGCAGTCCTCGCGGGAACAGTTCCCCCATTTCTCTGGATGGCTTGGTATTCCCAACGGCCGCGCGTCCGTTTCGCCTTCGGAGCTTGGCCAACGTCTCGGGACGGTGCGACTGTGACAGAACAGCCGCCGGGCCTTTCGAAGGTGGGAAAAGCCTGGCTCGCGTCTGCCCTCGTGGCAACGCTTGTGCTTTATTGCGGTGCCCTCCTGTTCGCTATCGAGGGCGAGCTCAAGTCCTTTGACATTTACAAAATGAGCTTAAAGGGCGCAGAGGACTCGCCCTGCGTCGCCGCCGAGCTTGGATCCCCATTGACGCCGGGCTGGATGGTCACAGGCGGCACTGAGGAAAGCAGTGAGAGCGGCTCCGCAAACCTGAACATCCCGGTACGCGGTCCGAAGGGTAAGGGAAGCCTTGAGATGCTGGCGGAGAAGCGAGACGGCGTTTGGAAGATTACGTCTCTGGTTCTCACAGACGAGTCTGGCGAAATGCAAATCTTGCCTGCTGACCCCCATTCGGGTTGCCATTAGCTCGTGCCGTCGTTGTCTCGATTGGGATCAAAACGGACACTAATCTCCCGGATTTTCTCGAAGCATCGCTTCCGCTCTCTCCAGATCTTCTTCCGTATCCACACCAATCGTGTCTCTCGGTGCCTCGGCCACATAAATCGCGATTCCATTTTCGAGCAGACGCAACTGTTCGAGACGCTCGAGTCTCTCGAGCGGCGCGGGCGGCAGCGTCGCAAACCGCTCCAGTGCGGCCTTGCGATATGCGTATATGCCAAGATGCTTGCGGTAGCCGGAGAAGCCGGTAGCGTCTCGGTCGAAGGGAATGGTGGCGCGAGAGAAGTAAAGCGCGCGTCCGTCGAGCGCCGTGACTACCTTCACTGCGTTCGGATTGGTGAAC
>JBEKWT010000135.1:0-7815 GCA_049512795.1 Occallatibacter sp. | reverse complement strand
GAGGTTCGCGTACAGGAAGGCGAACCGCTGGAAAATGCTTTGCGCCGATTCAAGCGGAAGGTGCAGCAGGAGGACATCATCAAGGAAGTGAAGCGTCACTCCTACTACCTGAAGCCCGGCGAGAAGAAACGCGTCAAAGCAGCTTTGGCGCGCAAGCGGAACCGCAAGAAGGCTCGTAAAGAGCAGGATTGAATTCTTAACCCGCCGCGGGAAGCACAGTTCCGACGGCTTTCGACGCAAGAAAACGAAGGCCGGAGTTAGACCACTAAGAATCGGAACGGCAACCGCGGCGTTGTAATTGGCTGTAGCGTTTCTCCAGTTTCTGTCGATCGATGTCCGCGGTTGCCTTTTGACTTGCGCCGAGCGTAAAAGCCACCTGGCATGACGCCGCAATCCCCTCAGAAACCTGAGAAGCGCGAAGATCGCCGATCACGCGTTTGGCGTGCGAAGCGTTCAGTTGCCCGCAATTGCGGGCAAAAGTTTGGATGCCGCTCTATTTTTACTGCGGTCCGGGCACCTTGAAGTGCACGACGAAGGAAGACAGGGAACCGGGACCGGCAAGTTCCTGTTGAGTCATGGCCGATTTCGGTGGACGTCCCTGTGAGGGAAGCCGGCCATGGAATTCACCGATCGAGTCCTAAAATGTGTTGACTGCGGCGCCGAGTTTGTGTTCACCGCAGGCGAGCAGCTGTTCTTCCACGACAAACAATTCAAGAACGACCCCAAGCATTGCAAGCAGTGCAAGGCGAAGCGCGCCCGGGGAACGCAACGGGTGCGCCCCGAGACGCGGACCACGTGCTCAGAGTGCGGCACGGAGACGACGGTTCCCTTCAAACCGACCCAAGGCAGGCCGGTGCTATGCAGGTCGTGCTTTCAGAAGCAGCCGCCGAAGCCGCTGGAGGCGCCTGCACCTAGCGCAGCGCAGGACTAAAGAGCAGGTCGCCGCGGAAGTTTGAGGGGAAGCCGGCGTTGCGGACCAGTGTAGCGAGTTGCGCCCAGTGGCGCTGGCTGTGGAAGAGCGCGTGGGCCGCGATCTTTCTCCGCGAAACTGTCCGCTCTTCCTCGGGCACCCAGTCGAATTCAAGCACATAGGGTCCGCTCCAGCTTTCTTCAGGTGCAGCCAGCAGGTTGCGGAAAATTTCAATGGCCTGCCGATGCATGTCAAAGAGCGCGTCGAGCGGGCCTATGGGAATCTTTTCTCTTGCGGTGACCGGAACGGCGGCAAGGCGCTGTGCCCAGCGCAGCTCCGCGCCCCAGATGTGGCGCACAAACTCCTGCACATTGGCCGCACCGCCGATGCCACAAGGCAGATCGAGCAGAATCGGGTTGGCGTCAAAATGTGTCTTCCAGTAGACGGACGCCTGATCGTTCCAGGCAAGCATCTCTTCCAGTGTGATTCCCAGAACCGGTCTCATAAACAATCATCCTCGACTTGTTGGGATCATGGGACCCACCTTGTTGTTGGGTCCCATACCTACTCGTGACGCAGCTGGGGCAATTATGAGACCGGTTCCGCGCTCATGATTTTCCTTTCAAGTCTCGATTCAGGGCCCGATGACCGATGTCGCGGCGGTAATACATTCCTTCAAAGGATATTTCCGCCATAGCCTGATAGGCGCGGGAGAGAGCCTGGTCAAGAGATTCAGCAGCGGCGGTGACGCCGAGAACGCGGCCGCCGGCCGTGACAATTTGCCCACCCGGCGACCCGCCAAGCTGGGCCGTGCCCGCGTGGAAGATCTGAACGCCCGGAACCTGGGCTGCCGCCGCGAGGCCGGTGATCGGCAAGCCGTTCTTGTAGCTGCCGGGATAGCCGCCGGAGCTGGCGACGACGCAGGCGGAGGCGCCGGGCGACCAGCGCAGAGGGGTGCCGGCGAGGGTGCCGTCGATGCAGGCTTCGAGCACGTCGACAAGATCGCTTTCCAGGCGAACCAGGATGGCCTGAGTTTCCGGATCGCCAAAGCGGGCGTTGAATTCGAGCACCTGCGGGCCGCGCGCGGTCATCATGAGTCCGCAGTAGAGCACGCCAGTGAAGGGAGTCTCCTCGGCGGCCATGCCCTCGACGGTGGGCTCGGCGATGTGGTGCAGAATCCACTCGGACATGGGGGGATCGAGGAGCGAATCTGTGGAGTAGACGCCCATGCCGCCGGTATTGGGGCCCGTGTCGCCCTCGCCGATGCGCTTGTGGTCCTGCGCGGGAACGAGTGGCGTAACGTGTTTGCCGTCGCTGAGGCAGAGGAAGCTGATTTCGTCGCCCTCGATGAACTCCTCGATGACGACCTGCTGCTCGGGCGAACCGAGAAGCGCGCCCGTGAACAGGCCATGGGCGGCTTCGGCTGCAGTGTTGCGCGAATCGCAGATGATGACGCCTTTGCCCGCGGCCAGTCCGTCGGCCTTGACCACGAAGGGCGGATGAAAGATTTCGATGGCCTTTTCGACTTCGGCCGTCGAGGAGCAGACGGCGTAATTGGGCGTGGGAATGTTGTGGCGCTGCAGGAAACGCTTGGCGAATCCCTTGCTGGATTCGAGCATGGCGGCGGAGCGCGTGGGACCGAAGACGCGCAGGCCGCGATGCTGAAGCTCGTCGACGATGCCGAGCGAGAGTGGGAGCTCGGGGCCGACGATGGTGAGATCGGGCTTTTCGGATTCGGCGAGGCGAACCATGGCGACGAGGCTCTTCAGGTCGACCGGAACGCAGCGGGCGATTTGGGCCATGCCGCCATTGCCGGGAGCGCAGACGATCTCCGTGACACGCGGACTGCGCTTGACCGCCCAGGCAAGAGCATGTTCGCGGCCGCCAGAACCAAGGATCAGGACTTTCATTTGGGTGACTTTCTCCAATCTCATCCAAAACCAGAAGAATAATGGTCGGCAATGGGGGCGGTGGAAGTCAAACCGAGTGTTACCGAATTTGATGAGCTTGCGCTCGCCTATACTGATGCGGGATGCGCCGCCAGTGCGGTGCGTGATCCGGTTGCGAGAGGCGGGATGGTCGAGAGGCGCATCAAGCCGTACAACGAGGAGCAGGCCGAAAAGGCTGCGCGCGCGGAGCAGACGCGCGTCTTCCGGCGCAACCAGGTTTTCGGATTGCTGATTGTGGCGGCGGCTATCTGCCTGTGGTGGTTGCTGCATACGAATCCGAAGTGGATCTTTCCGCCGGGATGGTGGAGGTGGTAACGCAGGGAACAGGGATCAGGGATCGGGGATCAGAAAAGCCCGCCGAGAGTGCACGCGATCCTCTGGCGGTGATTCTGCTGGGGCCGACTGGGAGCGGGAAGACGGCGCTTTCGCTCGGGTTGGCCGAGCGGTTTGGCGGCGAGATCGTGAGCTGCGACTCGGTGGCCGTGTATCGCGGCATGGAACTGGGCACGGCCAAGCCAACCAAAGAGGAGCGGGCGCGCGTGCCGCATCATTTGATCGATGTGGCCGAGCCGGATGAGCCGTTTACCGCGGGCGAGTACAGCCGGCGGGCGCGGGCGGCGCTGCGCGAGATTGCCGCGCGAGGGCGATTGCCGCTTGTGACCGGCGGAACGGGGCTCTATTTGCGCGCGCTGACGGAGGGTTTGTTTGCCGGGCCGGCGCGGCAGGAGTCGCTACGGGCACGACTCAGGTCCAAAGCGCAAAAGCGCGGAAGCGTCTGGCTGCATCGCGTGTTGCGAAGGCTCGATGCGGCCACTGCGGAGCGCATTCATGCGAACGATACGGCGAAGCTGATCCGGGCGATTGAGGTGTGCGTAACGGCGCGCTCCCCCTTGTCTACTCTTCTCCAAAACCAGGGAAAGAATCCGCTGACGGGATTTCGGCTGCTGCGGATCGGGCTGAATCCGCCAAGGGCGGCGCTGTATCAAAGATTGAACGAAAGATGCGCGGCGATGTTTGCGGCGGGGCTAGTGGAGGAGACCCGCGGGCTGCTCGATCGCTATGGGCCGGTGAAGGCGATGGACTCGCTGGGCTACAGGCAGGCGCGCGGCGTGCTGGACGGCGCGATGAGCGAGCAGGAAGCAATCGCCGCGGCGCAGCAGGGACATCGCAATTATGCGAAGCGGCAGATGACGTGGTTCCGGCGCGAGCCGGAGGTGCAGTGGATTGGGGCGTTCGGGGATGAGGCGGAGACGGTGTGGGGGGGCACGGAGCTGGTTGAAGGCGCACTTGCGGCGGCCCGCTGACACGGCGGATCACGGCGCGGCGTTCGATTTAGACTGAAACATTGAGATTCGTGCCATCCCACCCTAAACGTCCGCCGCGGCGGACGTTTAGAATGGGGCACCCAGGTTCGTGGGGAATCGAGAACGGAAACCGGATTTGTACTATTCCACCCAGGTTCGAGGGGAATCGAGAACGGGAAACCGAGATTTTTACAATCCAACATCTCAGAATCGAGATGTGGGGCACCCGCTGATCGTGCTGGATAAGCGGTGAAATATTGAAACGGAGTGAGACCTTGGCAGAGACAAATCCAGAAACCATTTACGACGTGGCAGTGATCGGCGGAGGGCCGGCGGGCTACACGGCGGCGATTCGCGGAGCGGAGTATGGGCTGAAGGTCGCGCTCATTGACGCAAACCCCAGGCTGGGCGGGACTTGCCTGCTTGTGGGATGCGTTCCGACCAAGGCCCTGCTGTTCAACGCCGAACTGTGGGACTACCTGAAGGAAGCGGAGGAGTTTGGCTTTAAGGGCGTCGAGGCACGGACGCTGGACTGGGGCGCGGTGATGGCGCGCAAGAACGCGATTGTCACCAAACACGTGAATGGACTCCAGTTCCTGATGAGGAAACACAAAATTACTGTGATTTCCGGTTTCGCGAGGCTGACGGGCGGCGCCAAGGATGGCGTGCATGCAGTGGAGGTTGAGGCAAACGGCCAGAAGAGCCTCGTAAAGGCGAAGAACGTGGCGCTTGCAACTGGGTCGGAGGCGAAACTGCTGCCGGGATTGAAGGCGGACGCGACGATCCTGACCAACATCGAGATTCTGGAGCTAAGTGCGCCGCCGAAATCGCTCATCGTGATTGGAGCGGGCGCGGTGGGCGTGGAATTTGCGTCGATCTTCAGGAGCTTTGGGACAGAGGTGACGATTCTCGAGTTCTTGCCGCGCATGGTACCCGTGGAGGATGAGGAGATTTCGAAAGAGCTGGCGCGCGTGTTTCGCAAGCGCGGGATTGAGACCAGCACCGGCGCGAAAGTGGAGAAGGTGGAGAAGACGGCGGATGGCGTTCGCGTGAGCTACACGGATGCGAATGGGGACGCGCAAGTGAAAGAGGCTGAGAAGGTGCTCGTTGCCGTGGGGCGCGGGCCGCTGACCGGCGGGATTGGCCTGGAGAAAACAAAAGTCGAACTCGACCGCGGATTTGTGAAAGTCGGTGAGGCGCAGGAGACGGCGGAGCCAGGCGTGTTTGCCATTGGAGACATAGTGGCCGGGCTGCCGCAATTGGCGCACGTGGGTGCGATGAGCGGTATGGTGGCGATGGCCAAGATTGCGGGTCGGTATTACAGGCCGGTGCGGAGGGATCGGATTCCGAGCTGCACCTACACCGATCCGCAGATTGGCTCGGCGGGTCTGACCGAAGCGCAGGCGAAGGAAAAAGGCCACGAGGTCAAAGTGGGCAAGTTTCCATTCGCGGGAAATTCGAAGGCGACGATTGTCGGCAGTCACGACGGATTTGTGAAAGTTGTCGCCGACGCGAAGTACGGCGAGATTTTGGGCGTGCATATCATCGGGCCGCAGGCGACGGAGCTGATCGCGGAGGCGGTCGCGGTGATGGAGCTTGAAGGAACGGTGGACCACCTGATGTTCACGATCCACGCGCACCCCACGCTGAGCGAGGCCATGCTGGATGGGTACGGCGCGGTAGAGGGGATGGCGATCAACGCGTGAAATCTCGAACTTGATGATGAGTTCACTGCATTTCTCATCTGAGTTTGAAAGAGAGAGGCCGGAGCAAGTGATATCGAAGATAGTAGTCACTGCGAGCGCAGTTTTTCTTGTTGGCGCGGGATTGGTGCTGAACTTCTTGCCGCAGGAAGTTGCCGCTGCGCTGGGCCTGGGCGCGGCACCGATGGTTGTGCTGCTCCTGCAGGTGCTTGCCGCAGCGCTGCTGGGCATGGGTTTTTTGGACTGGCTCTCGAAAGGGAATCCGATGGGTGGGATTTATTCCCGGCCGCTGGCGCTCGAGAATCTTTTGTTGTATGGTGTGGCCGCGATTTCGTTGGACCGTGCGGCGCTTCACGCCACAGCGCCCAGGTTGATAGAACTGGTTGCCGTTGTGTTCACCGCGTTTGCGATTGCGTTTGGTTGGCTGATGTTCTTACACGACCCAACAAGGAAGTCGCAGAATAAGCCGGCAAAACCCTGAAAGCGCAGCCGCCCTTTGCTCGGACAAGACTGACCGATTCCTAAAGATCCGTCGACTGGGTCGCGATGAGCTCTTTGGCTTTGGCGATGAAATCGGCCAGCGGCATGGAGCTTTGTTCCTGCTTGCCACGAGTGCGCACGTTGACTGTGCCCGCCGACTCTTCTCTGTCGCCAAAGACGAGGATATACGGCGTTTTGTGCAAAGCGAAGTCGCGAATCTTGGCGTTCATCTTTTCGTTGCGGGCGTCGGTTTCGACTCTGAGGCCGGCGGCTTTCAGCTCGGCTTCGAGTCTCTGCGCGTAGGCCGTGTGTTTTTCGCTAATGGGGACGAGACCGATCTGCACGGGCGCAAGCCAGAGCGGGAAGGCTCCGGCATAATGTTCGATGAGGACGCCGAAAAAACGCTCGACAGACCCGAACAACGCGCGGTGAACCATGACGGGCTGATGACGCTCGCCATCTTCGCCGACGTATTCGAGCTCGAAGCGCGCGGGAAGATTGAAATCGAATTGAACGGTTGATAGCTGCCAGAGGCGGCCGAGAACGTCGACGAGCTTGACATCGATTTTGGGGCCGTAGAAGGCGGCTTCACCGGGGATGGTCTTGTACTGGATGCCTTTCGCCTTGAGGACGTTGTCGAGCGAGCGAATGGCGAGGTCCCAGTTTTCGTTGGAGCCGGCGTAGTGGGCGCGGTCGTTCGGATCCCATGTCGACAGCTCGACCTTGAACTCGGAGAAGCCGAAGGTTTTGAGGACGGCCTCGGCGAAATCGATGCAGGCGGCGACTTCGCTTTCGATCTGCGAGGGCATACAGAAGATGTGGGCGTCGTCTTGCGTGAAGCCGCGCACGCGGAGCAGGCCGTGCATGGTTCCCGAGCGCTCATATCGATAAACATTGCCCAGCTCGGCATAGCGCACGGGCAAATCGCGATAGCTCTTGGGCGAGTTCTTGTAGATGAGGATATGGAACGGGCAGTTCATGGGCTTGAGGCGATAGAGCGCATCGTCAAGCTCCATGGGCGTGTACATGCTGGCGGCGTAGAAGCCTTCGTGGCCGGAGGTCTGCCAGAGATTGATGCGGGCGACGTGGGGCGTGTAGACGAGCTGGTAGCCGCGACGGAGACATTCGTCGCGCATCCAGTCTTCCATCACCTTGCGGATGATGGCGCCTTTGGGGTGCCAGAAGATGAGGCCTGCGCCGGCGAGCTCCTGAATGCTGAACAGATCGAGTTGCTTGCCGAGGACGCGATGATCGCGGCGCGCAGCCTCCTCAAGGCGGGCGAAATGATCGTCGAGGTCCTTTTTCGAAAAGAACGCCGTGCCGTGGATGCGCTGAAGCTGCGGATTCTTTTCGTCGCCGAGCCAGTAGGCGCCGGCGAGGCTGGTGACTTTGAAGGCTTTGACGCGGCCGGTGGAGGGAACGTGCGGACCGCGGCAGAAATCGACGAAGTTGCCGTTGCGATAGAAGCT
>JBEKWT010000134.1:0-7820 GCA_049512795.1 Occallatibacter sp. | reverse complement strand
TGTTGCGGCCGTCTTCGTGCTCCCTTCTTTTCTCGCCGCTCTCTGGTTCATCGTGCCCTCGGCGACGCTCGCGCGCCTCGCCACCATTCCCGAACAGCTCCAAACCGGCGACCTGAATCAGCGGCTCAACATCTGGTCCGCGGGCTGGCGCGCCTTTACGCGCGCGCCGCTTTTGGGCACTGGCGCGGGTTCATTTGTCGCAGCTGCCCGGCTTTCTCCCATTGACACGGCCCACAACACCGCACTCTCCATCGCCGTTTGTGGAGGGCTTTGCGCTTTGTTCCTGGCTGCCATTCTTCTCGCCCTCGCGGTGCGTTACGCGTTTCGAGTCCATGGCCCCCTGCGCATCGCGCTGGTCACATCGTTGATCGTCTGGGCCCTGACCTCGCTCGTAGCCACTGTGGAAGAGAACCGCACCACGTGGCTGCTGCTGGCCATGATTGCCGTTGCCGGCCGTCTTGCCACCGACGATCCCGGCGGGCTCTCTGACTGCTTCTCCGCGCGGCCGCTGCTGGCGGCACGCGACACGCAAATTCTTCAACCTTGCGGAGGTGTAACACATCATGTTACATAATGAAAAGTGATCAAGATGCACAACCCCGCGAGCCCGGGCGAACTGCTAAGAGAGTTCATGGGTGAGACAACAACAACGGAGCTGGCCCGCCGCATCGGGACCGCGCGCGCGACCATCTCCCGGATTCTTAACGGCCGCACCGCTGTGACGGTCGATCTTAGCATCCGCCTCGGTCAGGCGCTTGGGCTTTCACCTGACTTTTTTTCCAAAGCTCAACTTCAATCTGATCTCTGGGTCGAATTACAAAAGAAGCGGCCGAAAATTAAGCGGCTCGCGGCATGAAACCGGTCAAGTATTCATCACCCGGGCTCGTGGAGTGCTCTAGCGCCGCCTGTGGCGACGATTCAAGCTTGATTGGCGTCCAGGTCGATGTAGATGGAAATGGAACCGTCGTGTCGGACCCGGTTGTCGTAGGAATGTACACGGACTGCATGTAATCTCTCCTTGATCTGACGTTCGAGCAAATCGATGTCGACGCTTTCGCAAGGATGGCGAAGGGCTTCTCTGCCTGTCGCGGCCCCGGGATTCAATCGCGCCATTCTCCGGGCTGCAATCTCGGTCGGAGCTGCCGGGATCTTCGTCAAGATCCTCGCCACGTTCAAGGAAGTTGCGGTCGCCTCAGTCTATGGCCGCTCCGACGCCATGGACGCATTCCTCGCCGCAGCGCTTATTCCCAGTCTGCTCGTCAACCTTATCTCGGAGTCGATGAACCAGGCTTTAGTGCCCACGCTCGTCCGGGTAAGGGAAAAGGAGGGTCACGAGCGGGCCCAGCAGCTTTTGTCTAGTTCCATGCTCTGGATGTGCCTTCTCCTCGCGGCTGCCAGTGCCGTGATGGCCCTACTGGCGCGTGGATTCTTCCCGCTCATCGCCTCTCACTTTGCGCTCGCGAAGCTCGCTCTCGCCGTGCATCTCTTCTATGCGCTTCTGCCGGTCGTTCTCATCACCGGAATCGCCACGAATTGCACTGCGGTTCTCAACACGGTTGACCGATTCGCTCTTCCCGCTCTTGCGCCTGCGGTAATTTCTGTCGCGATCATCTTCGGAGCGCTCGAGTTCGGCGCCCGCTTCGGCATCTGGGCCATGGTCTGGTCCACGCTCGCGGGTTCGCTGCTGCACGCCGTTATCGTGGCCTGGATGATGCAGAGGCGCGGCTATCGCTTTCGACTGCGCTGGTATGGAATGGATGAAGCCACGCGCGAGGTTGCCGGCCAATATGGGCCTGTGCTGTTGAGCAGCGTGGTGTCTTCGGGTGGCTTGCTCGTCGATCAGTCGATGGCCGCCATGTTGATTGCGGGCAGTGTGTCCGCGCTGGTGTACGCCAATCGCTTTGTCAGTGTTGTGCTCACGCTGCTGGCTGGCGCAATCTCAACCGCTATCGTGCCCTACTTTTCGCGCATGATCGCCCTGCGCGACTGGACCGGTTGCAGCCACACCCTCCGCACCTGGGTTCGCCTCACCGCAGTTGTCTCCGTGCCGATCGCGGCGCTGCTGATCGCCGGCGCGCGCCCGCTCGTTCGTGTCGCTCTTGAGCACGGCCAGTTCGGCCCGCGCGACACCCGCGTCGTTGCCTCTGTGCTGGCCATGTACGCCATCCAGATCCCATTCTTCGTCGTCAGCCGCGTTTACTACCGCTTTATTGTCGCCATGCGCCGCACCGATCTGATCCTTTACTGCGGCATCATCAATCTCGGCCTCGACATTGTGCTCAATTTGGTCCTCATGCACTGGTTCGGCGTCGCCGGAATTGCGCTGGCGACCTCGCTCTGGACAGTCAGCACATTCTTCTATCTCTGGTATTGGAGCAGGAAACTTCTCGCACGCGCAGCCGCGCCGGAGGCAGCCGCATGATTCCCGTGCCCGCCGAGTATCTGCTCCGCTGCGACGATCTTTGCCCCACGATGTCGACCGAGCGTTGGAGGCGCATCGAATCGCTGATCGAGGAGTTCCAGCTTCAACCGATTCTGGCTGTCGTTCCCGACAACCGCGACCCCGGACTTGAGGTTTCGTCTCCCGATCCGGCATTCTGGCAGCGCATGCGCAAGCTGGAGGCCGCCGGGGCCATCGTCGGCTTGCACGGCTATCGTCACAGGTGTGAAAGCCGCGGCCGCAGTCTCGTCGGTCTCGCCCGCACGTCGGAGTTCGCCGGCGCGCCCGCCAAAACACAGCGCGAGTGGATCCACGAGGGCCTGCGAATTTTGCGCGGACACGGACTCAACCCGAAAATCTGGGTCGCGCCGCGGCACGGCTTCGATTGTGAGACCCTGAACGCACTTTGCGCGGAGGGAATCACGCTTCTATCGGACGGCTTTGCGCGCGTACCGTTCCGTCGCGGCGGCTTGAACTGGATTCCGCAGCAGCTGTGGGGGCCCGTCGAAAAATCCAGGGGCCTCTGGACGATCTGCCTCCACCCGAACACCGTTTCGGAGGCAGAGATCGGGGCCCTGCGCGCTTTTCTAACAGTACACTCGGATCAATTCACCTCCGTTGATCGTGTACTCTTCCGCAATCAACCCGCCACCTTGACCCTTGCTGAACGCGTTTACGCCGAGGCTGCACTGTGGCGGCTCGAAATTTCCCGTACCGGCAGGCGCATCCGCCACTTGACGCTCTTCCGATCCAGCAACGCTTCATAAAGCCGCTCCCAGCGATTGAGCACCGATTCCATGCCGAAGTCCTCGATCACGCGGCGTCGCGCGCATTCGCCCATGGCGTACCGTTCCTCGAGCGGCATGCTCATCAAACACGCCATCGCTTCGCGCAAGCTCTGTGGATCGCCCGCACGAGCCAGCCAGCCATTCACTCCGTCAACCACCACCTCGCGCGTTCCCGGAACGTCGGTGGCCACCGCGGGTACCCCGCAGGCGCCGGCCTCCAGCAGCACCATTGGCAGGCCTTCGTACCGAGATGAGAGAACGAACCCGTCCGCGGCCTGCATCCAGCGCTGCACGTTCGTCTCGAAGCCGAGAAGACAGACGCGTCGCTCCAGGCCGAGCTTCCTCGCCAACGCAGAGAGTTCCATTTCCAGCGGGCCGGCGCCCAGAACCAGCAGCCTTGCCTTCTCCGGCGCGTAGGCCAATGCCTTCAATAAGGTTGGATAATCTTTCACCGCTTCCAGCCTGCCCACGGCCAGCCAAAGGAACTCGTCCGTCAATCCCAGCTGCCGCCGCGCCTCGCGTCGCGCATTTTCTTTCGGCTCCCATGCATCGACTTCAATTCCGTTTGCCAGGATGGACAGTTGCTCCTTGCGCACCATCGCAGCAGTCAGATGCGACACTGCGGTCGCGCGGCTGACAGCTGTCACATGATCGGGGAGCCAACGGCTGCAAGCATAACCAATGCGCCGGCCGCTCTTGCCCGTGCAGGAGCTGTGCAGCGTGTCGATGACCACTGGCACAGGCGCGGCCAGGCGCGACCATCGGCAGAGCCAGGCGGCGTGCGGCAGATGCGCGTGAAGCACGTCCGGCTGCTCGCGCCAAAGCCAGCGGTTGAAGCGAATCCATCCTCTCGGGTCCGCCAGCCCTTTGCGCATCTCAAGGCTGTTGAAAGTGACGCCGCAATCGCGCAAATCCGCGGCAGCCGCGTCGCCCGAGCCGGAAAGCGCCACTACGCTCACGCGCCAACCGCGCCGACGCAGCCCCATGGCCAGCAGCATGGCCTGGCGCTCGGCGCCGCCAATACGGTCCAGGCCAGGAATCGCAATCGCCGCGTGGCTCACGGGTGCTTCCACGCGTGCGCGTCGATCATCTCCTCATACGCTTCGATCGCCCGCTCGAACGCAAATTCATTCGACCGCCAGGTTTTCCGAATGTCGGAATTGCGCGCCCGTTTGCGCCTGCGAAACGGAGCCCAGATTGCCATTGGCGCAGTGCAAATGCCCGCAATGACCAGCGATATTGCAAAGAATGGCAGCGATAAGGCACACAGGATGCCAGTAAGAGCAAGGCCAAACCAAGGACGAAACACAACTCTCCCCCAGCGACACGGTTGTCGCGTCCCGGGCCGAAACCGGCGCCGGAGACACTTCGAGCGGCACCATGATGAGTGCGCCCCGAACCTGCTTGAATCTTCCGCATGATCCACGAGGGTGCGGTATCAACATGCGCAGGAATCGGAACAGAAGCTATTGAATTGTTTGGCGGGAATCTTCCTCGATGGAGCTGGGCGGTGCTCTAAGAAATAAAAGCCTTAAGATACGTTGGCCCGACACGCCCGATTTTTCTTCGTCTGAGCAAGCTTCCCTGGACAACGCGAGAGTGACCCCGGTAACAGGGCCCTTCTTGGGTGTGGAAAATTGGACTGAATCTGCACCCACAGGAAACATCGGATCAGAAAAAATGTCAAGAGGTTAATTTCCACAGGGAAAACCGGTGAGTTGATTACCTTTGCGCCGAGCGGGTGAACCAGCGATCGATCACCGCTCGCTGATTTCCACAACCGTCTGTTGCGCATTCGGTGCAGAAGAAGGGAAGAACTCCTGGCTAAACCTTTCGCCGGGCCGAATTGCTTCAAGCGCCGCAATGATCGCCACAGCCAATGCCTTCGCGGAGATTTCCTTGGCCAGCCACGCGCCAGGCCGCCCGCGCAGCAAATCAACAACGCCTCCGGATGCCGGAGTGGCCACGAGAGGCAAACCGGCCGCGGCGGCTTCCAGCAGGGCATTGGGCATCCCTTCATGGCGCGACGGAAGCACGAACAGCGTGGCTTCAGGCAACAATGCGTAGGGACGATCGACGTAGCCGGCAAAGCGGACGGCCGTCTCTAATCCCAGCTCGCTCGAAAGCGACTTCAAAGCCGTTTCTTCCTGACCTGCGCCGGCGAGAATCAGTCTGACCTCGGGAAACCGCTCGCGCACGGTCACCATCGCCTTCAGCAGCAGGTCGAAGCCTTTTTCCGGCGAGAGTCTTCCAACTGCCAGCAGTTGTGGCTTTGAGCTGCTCCTCACTACCGGAGCGCGCATTGCCGCTCGAATTCCTTCGAGATCCACCGGGTTCGGCAATACCGCGATAAGCTCCTCGCCGATCCCCGCAGCTACTGCCAGATCCTTCGCCATCGCCTGCGACTGGCAGATCACATGATCGGAGTGCCGATAAAGCAGGCGATAGATCAGGCGCGTGAATCGTGGCAGGCTGCCGAACGCAAGAACCGAGGACGCCGTCGCGTTCTGGCGCACCAGCACGGACGTCTTCCGCGGCAAGAGCGGCCGCAGCATCAACACCAGGAGGCTGACCTCTGCCGCTCCGGAGAGCACTACCGCGGGCCGGAGCCGCCAGATCAGGCGCAGAAGCGGAAACGCGGCGGCGCGCGCCCGCCCGACGTTCAGCGCGTCAACGCTTACCCACAGCGGAAGCGATTCTCCACTTCCGTGCGCCTGCCTAACGAGTCCGAGATGGACTTCGTATTTTTCCTGAGACAGACCGCGCGCCAGAAGAGCCATCACGTGTTCGGCCCCGCCACCACCCAAGTGAGAGAGGAGCAGGAGGATTCTCGTGCGTCGCGCCATCGATTCCCTGAGAGGGAAACCATTGTTACCCAAAGCTGCGCGCCGGATGTGTGCCGGCAATCACTGACTGTTTTTTAAAATGCTCTAATCTTGTGTCTCAAATTGATACATTAGCTTCTTGATCGTTACGGTTCTCTCCGAAATCTGCTGATTCACCCTCACATGTAGGGAATTCAAAGAGCGCAGGCGCTTATGGCAGATTCCGGAGCCCTCTCTTTTCATCTCACTCCCTGTGTCATCCAACAGCCGGCAATTGTTGTCGGAGTGACAAGTCAGGAAACCTGTCGCGCATGGGGAGTGCGATTACAAACCCTGCGCCGGGCAGGCTTTCGCGTTTTGCTCGTCTCGAGCCCGGGCATTCTGGTTGATCGTACAGCCGCGCTCGCCGGAGTGGAGCGCATCTTCATTCCAATGCGCCGCTGTATTTCTCCGCTGGCCGATCTTCTTTCGCTTTTCCGTCTCTGGTGGTTGCTCGGCCGGCGCAGGCCGAGCCTGGTGGAGTTCAGTACGCCGAAGGCCGGCTTGCTGGGAACGCTGGCTGCTCGGCTGCGCGGCGTGCCCAGGCGCGTCTACATGTTGCGCGGGCTTAAGCTGGAAAGAACCAGTGGTCTCAAGCGAAGAATTCTGCTCGCCGCCGAGCGCATGGCTTGCGCCTCTGCGCACGTGGTGCTTTGTAACAGTACAAGCCTCCGTGCCGAAGCGCTGGCGCTCCGCCTCGCACCTGCCGAAAAATTACTCGTCCTGGGTGAGGGAAGCAGCATCGGCGTAGACGTGGAGCGTTTCTCGCCCGGCCGCAGTGACGTGCGCGACAAGATTGGTATTCCCCACGGGGCAGCTGTCGTCGGTTTTGTCGGCCGCCTGACGCGCGACAAAGGTCTTCCTGAGCTGATTCAGGCATTCGATCGGATTCTTGTTGCCGAACCTGCCGCGCATCTGCTTCTCGTTGGCTGGTTCGACGCCGCCGAAGACGCGCTGGGTGGGGAGATTCGAGCCCGGATCCTGAGCCACCCACGCATTCACTGCACCGGATTCGTGAGCGACTCAGCGCCTTACTACCGTGCTATGGACGTGATGGTTCTTCCCACCTGGCGCGAGGGATTTCCCAATGTTGTGCTCGAGGCTTCGGCCACTGGCATTCCCGTGGTCACCACACAGTCCACCGGCGCGCGTGATGCGGTGATCCCCGAAGTGACTGGCCTGCTCATTCCACCCGGCTATCCGGAGGCTATCTACGAATCGGTTATGAAGCTTCTTCGCGATCCGGAGCGCCGCATCCACATGGGCCGGACGGCCCGGGCGTGGGTGGTGGAACATTACTCCGAGGAGCGGGTCCTGGGTTTGACTGCGGAGTACTACCTGAGCTTGCTTGACACGGAACAGGTCACGCAGCTTCGGCACGCGTAACGCTGGCCCTTTTCCAAACCGATTTTCACAAAAGCGAAGGGAGGCGCGCTACGATGAGCGGAGTCCGGGTCGCTCGATTTTTCCCAGCAGGAAGATGTAAGCTGCGATGCCGATGACCAGGTAAACAGCAGCGACGCGGAAGACCCAAACGTAGGAGTGCGTGACCGAAACCAGATAACCGGTAACGATGGGCGCGGCGATTCCCGAGATTTGGTTGGAGAAATTGATGATCCCACCAACTTTTCCAACGTCGTTGCGGGCGGCAATGAGAGAGGGCAATGACCAGCCCACAGGAGACGCAGCGGACAGACCGCCGATTGAGATGCTGATCCAAATGAGAGC
>JBEKWT010000133.1:0-7923 GCA_049512795.1 Occallatibacter sp. | reverse complement strand
GCCATCTCTTCGGCGCGGCCGCGGTCGCGGGAGTACCGCCACGCCATATTCACCAGCGGCCCCTGCCAGCGGCGAACGATCCCCTCGAAGGCCTGTACGTCGCCGGACAGGACGCGTTCTACATCGGCCAGATCTTCTTCGGCGCTGATCGCGGCGTGCATCTCGAAAAGCGCTCCTCTCCAGACTGCTCGAACCCGATCAAGCCTGTGAGACCGCTCCAGTCCTGTCCCGGTTGCATTTTCTCTAGAAGAATCCTCTTTCGAAAATTATGCAACCGGACGCCGGTACTCCTTGTCGTACCGTTCGCAAGGGGCAAATGCCCGGCGAGGAGGAAAAGATGTTCGGAGGAAATGGTATCCAAGCAATGGCGATTTTGTTTCCCATCGCGATCACCGTGGTCGTGTTTGTATTCATCATCGTGATGCATTGGGTCGATAGCCAGCGCAAGGAGCGGGAGGCCTTCTACAGGGCGGATACCCTTCGCAGGGTGACCGAGGCTCCAACCGAAGGCGCAAAAGCAGCTCTCGACTTGCTGCATGAGAATGATCGGTTGAAACGCCTCCAGGGTCGCGAAGGCTTGAAAATCGCGGGCCTCATCAACATCGGCGTCGGCATCGGCCTGTTGATCTTTCTGCATGCGCTGATGCCCGGGGCCCCGATCTACCTTTGCGGATTGATTCCGGGATTCATTGGCGTGGGATTCCTGATCTACGTGTACCTTCTAGCGGCGCCTGTGCAGTAGGCGGATTGGCGCGCGGGCGCAACACTCCTTCAGCTGCGCTCGCGCGCGTCCAGACTCGTACACTCTCCCGGCGCCGCAAGCGAAATCGCGAGCAGAGCAAGAGACCCCAAATATCAAAATGCAGAAGAGTGGAATTGGTGGACCTGGTCGGGATCGAACCGACGACCTCTTCCATGCCATGGAAGCGCGCTCCCAGCTGCGCCACAGGCCCACGATTGGCAGGCAACTCTTCTATTGTCGTAGCTGGCGGCTGGTTCGTCAAACTTGCTCGACCGTCCCATTCGGCTCAAGTTCGATCCCGACCAGGTCCACCAAATCCCGCTCAAAACTGAATGCCCGGCCAGCACTCCCCGCCGTCTCTCCCCGCCAGGGAATCTCCCTCACCACCGCGAACTAAATGCGGCTCACGCCACCCAGAAAACAATCCTGTTGCTCTTCGAGTATTCGGCCATTCTTGATCCTCAATCGTCTGACCGAACGGATGTTATGATTTCCGTGTTCAGCCGGTATTCCTGAAGAACTGCCGCCCCCGCCGGCCGAAGGAGTTCTTCCCGTGCCCTTCGACGTCTTCGTCAGTCACTCATCCAAGGACAAACTCGTCGCGGATGCGGTGTGTGCGCGGCTTGAAGCAGCCGGCATTCGTTGCTGGATTGCCCCCCGCGACATTGTGCCCGGCACGTCCTACGGCGAATCCATCATTGACGCCATTCATTCCGCAAAAGTGATGGTGCTCGTCCTCTCTTCCAACGCAAATTCCTCCGGGCACATTCCCAAGGAAGTGGAGCGCGCGGTCAGCAACGGCGTGGTCATTCTTCCATTCCGCATTGAAGATGTGATGCCAGGCAAGTCGCTCGACTATTTCATTGGCTCGGTCCACTGGCTCGACGCCATGACGCCGCCCTTGGAAAAGCATCTCGACGAACTGGTGGGGACCGTTCAAAAGCTGACTCTGCCGCCGGTCGCGTTTCCGACAGCCGTTGTGCCTCAGCCAGCGCCAGCAAATCCGCCAGCCGTTCGGCCCATGGCACCTACAGCGGCGAATATTGCAAATCCAACAAAAACAATTTGGATTGGCTTAACCGCGTTGATCGCCGTCGTGGCGATTGTCGTGGGAGTGATTCTGCTGAAGCCTAAGCCGCCAGCGCCGTCCGCACCGGGCGTGAATCCGATTCCCGCATCCGGCCCCACTCCTGCAACCGGCCCCACTGCCCCAACCGGCGCAACCGCCGCAGATCCCATTGTGGGGTGCTATCACTGGTTCAACAACGGCTCGGTCGTCATTCACGCGAATGGCGTCATCAATGGCGGCCCGTTTACAGGTCACTGGCGTTTAGTCAGCGCGACAAAGCGCGCTTACACATTCACCTGGCCTGAAGCGATTGACACAATCACGATCGCGCCCAACCAGCGCTCGTTGAGCGGAAGCAATCAATATGGATACCCGATTGCAGCCACGCGCATCGCGAGCACGGTAGGCCTCGTGGGTACTTGGAACATGTCGAATAACGTTCCCTTGCTCGTGCTCCCGAATGGCGCCTTCTCGGCTGCAGCCTTCTCCGGAACCTGGCAAACGGTCGATGCCTCGCGAGGAATATACACGCTCACCTGGCCGGATCCGGTCGATAGCGTCAAACTGTCCGCTGATGGTCAAACGATCTCCGGAGCGAACCAGTACGGCGTCGCCACCTCAGGAACGAGAACGGAACCCTGTCCAGGAGCCTAAAGTCATCGCAACGGGCGAAGCTCCGGCCCACTCAGCGCGTTGACACAATCCGGCTGCTTCTGCAACCGGATGGAAACTATCTCTTGTAGGGGATCGGGACCAGCTCGGGAAGGCCGGGGTCCTTTTAATTGGTTGCGGGGGCTGGATTTGAACCAGCGACCTTTGGGTTATGAGCCCAACGAGCTACCGGGCTGCTCCACCCCGCACCTTCATCTTATCAAGTTGATGAAGGTGGGTCAACGCCTCACGAGCGCGGCCGCAGCACCCGATTCAGGAGCGGCGTATGCGATTCTTGCGGGATTCGCAAAACGCTTGAACGAAATGCCGGCGAGACCCAGCCGCGTATTCAATCCACTTCGAATCGGCCACCTACTTCACGTCCGTTGCGTCCTCGTCAGGCTCACCTTCCACCGCGATCCGCAGCGAGCGCAGAAAGTGCAGGTCGTTGGGGGTGAATTTCCCCACTTCGCCCTCGCCCAGTTCCGGTGTCCCGGCTGCAGCGCTCTTTTCGGTGACTTCGTTCAGACCGATCGTGGCCTCCAGCATCAGCAGCACATCGAATCCGTGCTTGCGGATGTCCTGCACCACGCCAGCGATCTGTTCGCTCTCAATGACCGACTCATGGATGGCCTCGCCCAATTGCTGAATCAATTCACGCAGACGGGATGTCACAGCTACCTCCATGAGCGGCGCTCTCGCGAGATCGCGATGCGGGCTGCGGCGCGGAATCTCTTTACCTTACTTCCATTCAGGGCGGAGAGCAACCCTGAACCCGTGCCAATCCGCGAAATGCACCGTGAGCCGCTGCTACCATCATAAACGGAATGAGACCGCAAAACATCGGCCGCGCTCTGGGCATCGGCGTTCGCATTGCTGGGCGCATCGCCGGTCGAAGAATCATGGGTACTGCGCGACCCGCCGCAAGCGCGCCTCATGTTAACGGCCAATCCATTGCGTCCGCCAACCGCGTCGCCCAGGTTCAATCTCAAGCACGAGCGGGCGCGAGCATCGCAGCTCAAACAAGTCGCGGCCTCAGCAAGGGAATCGGCGGCTTCTTGCGGCCCTTTCGCCGGGTTGGTGGCATCGTCTGGCTTGAGGTCACCGGCACATTCTTTCTTTTGTTCGCGGCCCTATTTGCGTTGCGCCTTTGGCAGAGCTGGTCCGGAATCGGTCAGATTTCCCGCGATCTTTCGATTTGCGCCGCGGTAGTTTTTCTCTACCTGGGAGTCACTTCTTTCTGGCGCGCGCGGCACAGATAAGGTCGACCTGCATCTGGAGTCTTTCGCGTTGGCAAAATCGCTGACCAGCCGGCGATTGGGCCCATCAGCACGATCTCTACGACGGTTTGCTCGGCGCAGCCTTGAAAGAGCGGAACGCCACGGCCCCAAGCAACGCAATCACCAGAACCAGCGCGACCCACAAGAGTGTCGGGTGCTTCTCGGTGAAGGGGCGCTCGTCTGGCCGGGGCTGATAGGCCGGATTGGCGGTTTCAGCTCCCAACTGCGCGGCGACCGCGTTCTCCTGAAGAGCGAACAGAGCGGCATAGTCGTAAACCGGCGCAGCCAACGCCGAATCGCCGTAGAAGAGAGTGTAAACATCACCAGCCGTCGCATCAAAGCAAACATTCCGCTCCAGCATCTCAAGCCGGACGGATGTCAGTTGTATCGGCGCGTCATCGTGGTTATCAATGGTGATCGCCCACTTTGCCGGACCGTCCAAGTCCGCTTCAGGCGCGCTCACGGTGAGACGCTCTTCATCAATCCGGTGACCGTCCTGCATGCTATGCACGCGCAGAATGTTTCCCCAGCCTGTAACCGGCGGAGGCGGCTCGCTTCCGTCATTGGCCGGCCGTTTCTGAATCGGCGCAATGCTGATCTGGACGTCGCGGCTGAAGTTGGGCGGGATTTGTCCGGCCACAAAAACAATCCGGTCGATCGGAGTGTGCGCGGGCACGGTGAATTCGATGACCGAGTCGCGACCCTTCAGCGTGCTCTCTGCCGTCTCGGCCACTATGGCATATTTTGGCTGGCTCTTCGGCGGGCGCGTCACGGAAAGTCCGGTCACGTTTTCCGGCCCGATTGGCCCGGCAATTTGAAAATGCAGATAGCGGAAATCCGACTCCGGCAAGTGCAGCACGGTGCTGCGGCCCAATCGCTGCCGAGTGAGATCGAAGATGGTAAACGAACCAAGCTTGGTGCGCGAGCCTGCGCCTTGCGCCTGGCTGCCTGAGATTGAAACCGTTGCCAGGAAATCGTGGCCGCTCACCTCAAGCTGAATGTCGCTGTAAGTTCCGGCTGGCATCTCGGCATCGAAGACCGTTTGGCTTCCGCTTCTCCCAAGCCCGCTTTTCCCGAGATTGATCGGGGAAATCGTCTGGTCCGCTGGGAGTACGGGAGCCTCGGAGTGCACGACATACGGTGTCTCGGTCGCGTCTTGATAAATCCTCAGGTCCGCAAGCCCGGCCGAAGCATGCGCAAAAACTGCCGGATCAACGACCATGCAAGTTTGCCCGCTTGCTTGTGCAGGTATTTCAATCGGCCGCTCGAATTGAAAGTAGCGAATCTCCGGCGCCGGAGCCGCCAGAAGAAACATAGCCAGCGCAGCGAGCAGCTTCATCGGTTCCGTTCCTTCTGTCCGCGCAGGTTGAGCCAGTCGCGCTGGTAAACGAAGCTCACCGAGAGCAGCAGGACGCCCAAGCCGATGAAGCTCACGATGCGCAGCCCGCTGCCGAGCTCGCTCATATCCACAAGAAACACCTTGGCAATGGTGGCCGCAATCAGAATAAGCGCCTGCCAGCGCAGGAAAGCCGACCGCTTGATGAAGCCGATGGTCAAGAGCGCGCTGCCATAGAGCATGAAGAGTGCCGAGTAAGAAAACTCAGCATACATCCAGTAGTCGCGCGTCAAATTGTCGTCGCCGTTCCAGCGCAACAACCACCAGTAGCTGTGAATCTCCAAACTAAAAGCAATCAAGATGAATGCGTTCACGGCCAACACAGCCGTCGCGGCCAGGTTGGGCCAATGCATCACTGGAGCCGGCTCCTGCTCATCGTGCGAGTTCCGCGCCAGCCATGCGATAAAGGCGCACGCCGCAATGGCCACGCAGTAGGTTCCAAACCGCTCATTGAAAATGGGCCGGGTTGCTGCAGGCGGATTCATGATCAGCAGCGCGCCCAATCCAAGAATTGTGCAGATGAGCCCAAAGGCCCGCAGAAGCATCGATTGCACGCGGCGCGAGAGCCATAGCAGCACCGCTCCTTCCACCAGCCAGCCGATCGTCATCCAGCGGCCCTGAGTTTTGAGCGGAATGGCAATGGTCAGGAAGACAATCGCCATGGTCAGGTGCAAAGGTGGAAGCACTCGCACTCCTGCATGCAGAGGGCCAGCTTCAGGAAGCCGCATCAGGAGCAGGTAGTACGCGGCAAATGCAACAGCGAGCCACGGCGCCGCCCAATCGCCCGTCGCGGGATCGATCAGCGAGTAAAAGCCGATAAAGCCCACCGCTGCGTTGGCCACCGGCAGCACGAATGAGACCAGCGAATCCCAGCCGTGGAAAGATTCGTCCGGACCGAGCGCAATCTTGAACAGGCGCGGCGCAAGCGAGAAGGGAACGAAGAAACAACAAAGGAAGAAGGCCGTTCGCCCAGCCTGGTCCTGCGAATAAAACGAGGACCACCAGGCAAAGATAAAGATCGCCGTGCCCACAAACGAGACAAAGAGCAGTCGCGACCAGGGACGCAGCGCCACCAACACGAGCACCGCCAGATCGAGAATCAGCAAATAGGTAAAAAGCGTCACTTCGTGATTGCCGCCGGTGGAAACGAGCAGCGGCGTGCTGAGGGCGCCCGCAATCGCGTAGAGCGCCAGCAGCTCTGAATCCTGAATCCACGACATGTAGCCATTGAATGCGGTCACCGCGATCATGGCTGCAAAGGCAGCGCCCGCCGGCATCAGCCCATAGAGCTGGAAGGCAGCCCACAACGATAGATAGAGCGTGCCGCTTCCAATCGCTTTGAGGGAATAGGAGAAAACTGCGTATCCGCGCCTGTGAAAGCGCTCTGACCAGCCTATGAGCGCAGCGCCCGCGAGCAATCCGATCAGCACGCGGCCAAGCGGGCCGATCCAGTGGTTGTCGAAGGCCATCTTGAGGAACCACGCCACGCCGATAAGTACAGCCAGAATGCCGATGCGATTGAACCACTGCGAACCGATGCGGCTTTCGAGAGACCGTGAGTCGCTGTCTGTCGCTGCTTCGAGGGACGAAAATTGCGGCGGAGCGATTGACGCCTGAGGCGCGAAAGTGGCAGGCGTCGGGGCCAACGCCGGCCCAGAGACAGGGACCGAGACCGAATCCGAGAATTGACCGGGGGGCAAAACAGGCTCAACCGTTCGCGCTGTCTCAACCTCGGGAGGCGGCGGGACTGCCGTTGGCGGCGCGGGCGCGGCCTGAGGTGCTTCTCGCGGCCGCGGCTCCGCCATCGCTGCCACACGTTGGACGAGATTCTCCAGCCTCTCCTCCAGGTAGTGAATGTGCCTGATCAGATCGGCCATCTCGGCGCGCAACTGGCTTGCGCGTGAGTTCGCCGTCGCAATTGCGATGATGGGCAATGCGATGAGCGTTGCCAACGCTAAAACGAGAATCAAAACAAGGAAGTCCATAGGATTAGGTTGCCGGAATTATAGTCCCGTTCGGTCTGTCCGCCGGTCAAAAGCCGAAAGAGCCGTCAAAAGCCTCAAAATTAATCAGACCCTCGGCTGCGGCGTCTTCCGCGTCAGATGCCACACACCCAGCGCCAAGGCCATCGCACCAAGCCCATACGCCAGTACAGCCGTCTCGCCGTGATGTATCTGCCAGCCCTTCCAGACCGCAATGCCAGCGGCAAGGATCATGACGATGCCTCGAATGGGGTTCAAGCGGATCCTTTCCACACCGCCAGCGAACGCGGCGACGGCCGCAACAATACTAAACTGCTGTAGGCGCTGCTAAACCGCTCCAGGCGCCGCCCAACTGCTCACGGGCCCTTCAACCGCAGTCGAGGACGGATCGCCCCCGGCCCAGCAGCCCTATCATGTGAATTGAAGTCAGCTCATCGAAAGGAGTCCGCATGTCCGATCCTGCTGCGCCCGCTGCACCGCTCAAAAAGACCGCGCTGAACGCCACGCATCGTGCGCTCAAGGCAAAGATGGTCGACTTCGGTGGATGGGATATGCCGGTCGAGTACCCCGCTTCCGGCGGTGGCCTCGGCGTTGGATTGATTGGGGAGCACATGGCGGTGCGCACCGCCGTCGGCCTATTCGACGTGAGCCACATGGGCGAGATCCAGTTTCGCGGCCCCGGCGCGCTGGCCGCGGTGCAGCACATCACCATGAATGACGCCTCGAAGCTGAAAGACGGCCAGGCGCACTACTCCGCGCTGCTCACGCCCGAGGGCACATTTGTCGACGACATCCTGGTGCAC
>JBEKWT010000132.1:0-7927 GCA_049512795.1 Occallatibacter sp. | reverse complement strand
CACCATCGGAGCCGCAAAGAGCAACCCGCATAAGAAGCCGCCGATATGCGCCGAATTGTCGACCTCGACGCCGGTGAACCCGCTGCCGAAGTTGATGGAGAGACCGATGATCAGATTGATCGCAGCGAAGTAAATGACCGACTTACGGAGCCTGCGGACCTCTTCTGGCGGCACCGGCAACACTTTCGACCTCAGCAAAACGATCAGCGCACCGGCGATGCCGAAGACCGCGCCCGAGGCTCCCGCTCCGGCCTGAAAGAGGATGGCTCCCGTGGCGTCGTGAATGGGGTACATCCAGTTCTTAAGCGTTGAGAGGAGGTTCCCGGCGGCGCCGGTGAGGATGTAAACCGCGAATAAGCCGAACGAGCCCATCAAAGGTTCTGCAAGCAGACCCAGGTTCCACAGGCACCACATGTTTGTCGCCAGGTGGAGAATACCCACGTGCACGAACATTGCGGTGACGATGCGCCACCACTCACCATAAACAAGCACATTGTTTGGTCTGTCGGCGCCCCAAAACATCAATTGATCAAGGGTCGGCATCCATAGGCTGGCGCCGCGCGCCACCATGGCCAGAAACACGGCGCAATTGATCCCCACGAGCAGATGAGTGGCAGGAGCTGCCGCCCACACAGGACGCCGTCGCCGCGGCGGCGGAACAGAATCGCTGACCGGAGGAAGAACCTCCGGCTGGGGGGGTGAGGGATAACTTCCCATAGCACAACTCTAAAGCATTCCTGACTGCTGCGCGGCAGTGGGTTGCGGCAACGGCAGATGGAAATGATTTGGGTCTTCGGAATGGCCGAGACCATCACAGGCAGAGAAGTCTCGCGATGTAGTCTGGAATTTGGCCGGCGCGCTATTGCAGGTGAGGCAACGAGAGCCGGTGCGGATTCTCAGACGGATTCCTAGGCGGATTCTCAAACCAGGAGCAGAATCGTGAGTTCGGCAATTGATGCAAATGGAATTGGCGCGAAGACTATTCGGCGCGCGCTCTTGAGTGTGACCGACAAGACCGGGCTGGTGGAATTTGCGAGGGCACTCCAGGGCTTCGGGGTCGAGCTGATTTCGACTGGCGGGACGGCGAAGGCACTGCGTGAGGCCGGTCTGGCGGTGAAGGACATCAGCGACCTGACGGGCTTCCCGGAGATGCTCGATGGCCGAGTGAAGACTCTGCATCCGCGCGTGCATGGAGGCCTGCTCTACATTCGCGGAAATGCCGAGCACGAAGCGGCCGTGGCGGCGCACGGCATCCGGCCTATCGACATGGTGGTGGTAAATCTTTACGCCTTCGAAAAGACCGCGGCACAGCCCGGCGTCGCCTTTGGACATCTCATCGAAAACATCGACATTGGCGGGCCATCGATGGTGCGCTCCGCGGCGAAGAATTTCGAAGATGTGGCGATCGTGACGCGCGTGTCGGACTATCCCGCTCTAATCCAAGAGATGAAAGGCGCCCACGGCGCCGCACTCACTCGCGCAACGCGCTGGCGGTTGGCCAAACAGGCCTTTGCGCTCACCGCCGCTTACGATTCGGCGATTGCGAATACTCTCGATCGGGTCGCCGATGCTCCCGCGCCCGCTGCCCCGGCATCGCCAGACACAGCGCAACTGCCCGCCACGCTGCGCATCAATCTTCCGCTGGCCCAGGCGTTACGCTACGGCGAGAATCCGCACCAGCGCGCGGCGCTCTACTCTGACGGCTCCGGCCGGGGCATTGCCGGCGCAACGCAGCTGCAGGGCAAGGAGCTGAGTTTCAATAATCTGGTCGATCTAGACGCCTGCTGGGAGCTGGCGCAGGAGTTTGAGGAACCGGCCGTCATCATCGTCAAGCACACAAACCCCTGTGGAGCTGCCACCGGCGCGACCGTCCTCGACGCCTATCGAAAAGCTTTGGCGAGCGATCCTGTATCGGCGTACGGCGGAGTGATCGGCATCAATCGCGAGATGGATGGAGCCGCCGCCGAGGAGATTGCCAAGCTGTTTGTTGAGGCCATTGCTGCGCCGGGTTTCTCGCCCGAGGCACGGGCGCGTTTTGCCGCGAAGAAGAACCTGCGCCTGGTAGAGGTTCGCGCTGCCGAGCCGCGCCTCGTGGTCAAGTACGTTTCGGGAGGGTTGCTGCTGCAGGACGCGGATACCGGCCGCGTGACAGAGTCGGAGCTCAAGGTGGTCACGTGGCGCCCGCCGTCGGCCGAAGAGCTGCGCAGCCTGCTCTTTGCCTGGCGCGTGTCGAAGCATGTTAAATCGAACGCGATCGTCTACGCTCGCGACGGCCAGACGCTGGGCGTGGGAGCAGGGCAAATGAGCCGCGTTGACGCCGCGAAATTCGGCGCCATGAAAGCCGTACTGCCGCTCACGGGCTGCGTCGCTGCTTCTGACGCGTTTTTTCCCTTCCCCGACGGCCTCGAAGCCGTTGCCCAGGCCGGCGCCACCGCGGTGATTCAGCCCGGCGGCTCGGTACGCGACGACGAAGTCATTGCTGCCGCTGACAAGTTGGGTCTGGCCATGGTCTTTACCGGGATACGGCACTTTCGGCATTGAGCAACCCTGAGACGCTCACGCAGTTTCGGCCGGCTGGGATTTGTCCGTCACGTCCCACTTTAGTTTCGCGAAAATCACGCAATCTGCCGCGCAAGAGCGACTAATGAAGGGTAAAATCGTCTGTAACAGTAGGCAGGCTCGCTCAGTTCTACTGCCGAGCCGCTTTTCCTGAGCTTTGCGGCTGAGAACTTAGGAAAATCCCCGCATGATGACAAAGAACTCAAGAATGTCGACATTAACGCCCCGGTTTGCAGCCGCCATTCTCTTATTGCTGCCCATCGCTCCGGTATTCGCTCAAAACTCGCCTGCCGGTAGCCCTTCAACCGGCCCAGCGAAAGACAAACAAGCCCCGTCGAGCGTTGCACCCGCCCAGGTGGCTCCAGTGGAGACCGCGGCGGCCGATGCAGGATCAAAACCGGCAATACCGGCGCCCGACTCCGCAACCGCTGCAGAGCCGGACCGAGCTCAGTCGTACTATCACCTGGCCCTTGCCAGTGTGTATGAGGATGATGCGATTTCAGAGGGACGCTCGGATGAGGTGAATCAGGCCATCGAGCAGTACAAACTGGCGCTCAATGCCGATCCCGACTCTGCCGAGCTCAGCGACGATTTGGCGGATCTCTATTTTCGCGCCGACCGCGTGCACGACGCCGAGACCACGGCGCACGCGGTGCTGAAAACTCATCCCGACGACATCGACGCCCATCGGCTGTTGGGGCGGATCTACCTGCGCCAACTGGGCGAGGGTCAAAATGGTGGTGCGCCAACCGCGAACTCCGCCAACGTGCTCGATCAGGCGATAGGGGAATTCGAAAGGATTGTCGCCCTGCAGCCCAAAAGCGTGGAAGACCACATGGTATTGGGTCAGCTCTACACTGTGAAACACCAGTCGGAGAAGGCGGAAGCTGAGTTCAAGACTGCTCAGGCCATTGAACCCGAGTCGGAAGAGGTCGTGCTGAATCTGGCGCGCCTCTACGCCGAGAGCGGGGACGTGCAACACGCCGTGAAAGCGATCGAGGCTGTTCCCGTGGACGGGCGCACACCCAAAATGGAATTTACTCTGGGCGCGCTTTACGACCAACTGAAGCAGCCCAAGGACGCCATCGCCGCTTATAAGCGCGCTGACGATCTGGAGCCCGGTGACCTGCAGACGATGGATGCGCTTGCCACGGCGCTGCTCACAGACGATCAGCTCGATGAGGCGCTCAAGCAGTATCAGGCGCTCGCCGAAGCCGATCCAGAGAACACTGAGGCGCTGGTCCACATCGGCGAAATCGAGCGCCGCGAAGGCAAATACGAAGATGCGCTGGCCACCATCCGCAAGGCGCGCAAAATCGATCCGACTTCGTTGGAAGCAGGATTCAATGAAGGGCTTCTCCTCGACATTCTGGGCCGTTTCGACGACGCCATCCAGACCTATCAGGAGATGGTTGACGCGACCTCGCACGCCAACGGCGCTTACAAGGACGATGAAAAGAACAACCGCGCTATCTTCCTGGAGCGCCTAGGTGCGGTTTTCCTCGAGGAGAACAAGACAGATCCTGCGATCGCCGCATACCAGAAGATGATCGATATGGATGGAAGCTTTGCTGCGCGCGGCTACCAGGGGCAAGTGGACGCGTACCGCAGCGCCCACGAATTCGACAAGGCGATAGCCGTCTCGCGCAAGGCTGTAGCCGCCGATCCCAAGAATCGCGATTTGAAGCTAATGCTCGCCGGGGAGCTGGCGGACCAGGATCATCCCGATGAAGGCCTGGCCATGGCGAAGAGCCTGCTCGATGGCGCCACGCCCGACGATCAGCGAGGTGTTTGGCTCGATATCGCCCAAATGAACATCCGTCTGCGGCGGTGGAAGGATGCCGAAGATGCGCTTGACCAAGCCGAACCTCTGTCGACCAAGAAGGATGACCGCACTTACCTGTTCTTCCTTCGCGGCGAATGGGCTGAGCGGCAGAAGCGGCTGGATCAGGGCGAGCAGTTTTTCCGCCAGGCATTGAATCTTGATCCGGAAAACGCCATGACCTTGAACTATCTGGGTTATATGTGGGCCGACAAGGGGATCAAGCTACCCGATGCGCTCAAAATGATTCGCAAAGCCGTCGACCTTGAACCGGGAAATGGCGCGTATCTCGATTCTCTCGGCTGGGTCTACTTCAAGATGGGCGAATATGAACTGGCCGAGGACAACCTGCGGCAGGCCGTGAATCGCGACCAGACCGATCCCACCGTGCACATGCACCTGGGCGATCTTTACGAGAAGACGGGCCGCATCCGGTTGGCAGCGGCGCAGTGGCAGCTTTCGCTGGACGAATTCGCCAAGGCGTCCGCCGCCGATATCGAGCCCGGCGACGTAGAGAAGGTGCAGAAAAAGCTTGAGGGCGCCCGAGTCAGACTGGCCAAAGAGGACAGTTCCGACGGCCCGGCCAAGCCGGAGTGACACGCGGTCTCCCGGCTGGGTTGTGCTGAGTTTTCTCGTCGGATCCAACCGCATTCCGGGATAGGCTTCGGACAATGGCTTCCGATTTTGAACGTGCGTTTGACCAGTTAAAGTGTGTCTTCGCGAGCCACTTGCGCCAGTTGGCGATCAGTGAAGATACTGCCTCCGTCTACTCCGTAACATGCCGGGCGCCGTCGCCCTTCCCGCAACACAAGGGTCATCCTATGTGGTTCGGCTCGGTGCGCATGGGAAAAGCGTACGTCAGTTTCCACCTCATGCCGCTCTATATGAATCCGCCCCTGTTCAATGCCGTGTCGCCGGGCCTGAAGAAGCGGATGCAGGGCAAGACCTGCTTCAACTTCAAGAGCGCCCCTGAGCCCCAGTTGTTGAAAGAGCTCAGGCAACTCGTCAACGCGGCCATGAAGGATTGGGCCTCCAAGCGGTATCTGTAATTCCGGGGGAGCCTGTTTCGCGAAAACCCTACTGCGCGTGCGCCGCCGCGGCGGCCAGGTAAACATCCACGTTACTCTTGTCCACCAGCGATGTGCCCGTATCGACGAATGCAGGGTAGGGCGCGAATGCGTCGACACTATAGTCCTTGCTGAGCTGCGTGGGCGGATCGTGATAGATCTCGTCGAGCGCCTTCAGACCTATGAAGCCCATGGTGAACGGCTTTTGCACGACAGCCGCATCGATGACTCCGTCCTTGATGCTCTGCAGCGTATCGGGATTCACGTCCCACGCCACCAGTTCGCGGGTGGTGTCGCCCGTCCGTTTGATCGCGTCAGCGGCCAACTTGCCTGAAGCAGAGTCGAGGCAAACAAAGGCGTCGATCTTCTTGGCGCCGGTCTGAGCCATGAGCGCCTGCGTCCGATCGAAGGCAACACTCGCGTCGCCCTTGATGTCGATCACTTCAGTGATGTTGATGCCCGGTTGCATTGCAAAGGCGTCCTTGAATCCCTTCAGCCGCTCTTCTGTATTGGGCTGGCCGGCAAGCGTAAAGAAGACTACGTTGCCTTTCCCGCCCAGCTTCGCGACGACTCTCCGGCCGCCTAAACGCCCTGCTTCAAGGTTGTTGGTGCCGATGAAATAGAGCCTGTGGCTGGCCGCGGCATCGGAGTCAATGGTAATCACCGGAATGCCGGCGCTTATGGCGGCGTCGATCCCCGGCTGCATCACGGCAGCGTCGGAGACCGAAACCAGAATGCCTGCCGGTTTGGCCGCAACCGCCTTTTGAAACTCCGCCAGTTCATCCTGAGGATCGTATGTGTCAGGCCCAGCTACCTTGGCTGTCACTCCGTATTGCGCCGCAGCCGCCTTGAATCCGGCGATCGCCGTCTCCCAGTAGGGCAGCGAGACGTTGGTTGCAACCAGGTAAAAAACCTCTTTTTGCGAGTGCCTTGCCCCGCAACCCGGGATGAACATCATTGCCGGCGCGACCAGCGCCAGCGCCATCTGCTTGATCAGCTTCATTGCTACCTCTCCTTGAAGACCGAATGACTGCTGCGACTGGCGCACACGATTTGCACATGCCCCAGCCCCTGAAAAAAAATTCCGGCTGGATAGTACTCCCTCGGAATTGGCGTTGTCCATTGGCAGGCGCGTGAGTGTCTTTGGAGCGACCAACGCCAGGGCATGGGATTCCCATCGCAGCAACGCCCCCTGCCCCGCACTGTCCCCTTTTGCGGTATAACCAGACGTGAACTGAACGAATTGGAAGCTCGCGCGAAAACCGGACCAAACGATGGCTCTCAACACTGCATTCTGCGCACTGCTGCCCGCTGGAATCGCCGTGAACGGAAGTACGGACAGCCCGCTGTCGCGGAGAGTCCATCTGGAACTGCCACACGCGTATCGCACTCCGTTTGCGCGCGACGCCGCCCGAGTCCTGCACGCACGCGCTTTTCGCCGGCTCGCCGGCAAAACACAGGTCTTCACGCGGCTGCCCACTGAAGGGCTGTCTGATCATTTCCGCAGCCGCCTGACGCATACGCTCGAAGTAGCCCAAATCTCGCGCACAACGGCAGCGGCTCTGGGACTCAATGTGGAACTGGCAGAAGCCCTTGCTCTGGCGCACGACATCGGGCATCCCCCCTTCGGCCACGCCGGCGAAAAAGCGCTCGATCGCGCGCTCCGCACTCATGGCCTCAGCTTCGACCACAATCTCCACGCGCTGCGCATTGTCACCTGGTTTGAGGAGCGCTATCCGGCTTTTCGCGGGCTCAATTTGACGCTCGCCGTTCGCGAGGGCATCGTGAAACATTCGCGCGACTACTCCGAGAAGGACCATCCCGAGCTGGCAGAGTATTTTCTTGATCGATTTCCACCGCTTGAGGCCCAGTTGATCGATCTGGCGGACGAAATTGCCTATCTGACCGCGGACCTCGACGACGGGCTGGACTCCGGCGTCCTTGCGCTCGATCAGGTTCGCACTGCCGCGCCGCTCTTCCGCAGCTTTCACGACGTCGCGATCCAGAGCTTTCCCAAGGCTTCGCCGCGGCTGGCCGTGTACGAGGCCCTGCGGCGTCAGTTGAATGCGTGGGTCACCGATCTGATTGAGGAAGTGCGCAAACGCGTGAATGAGCTTGGCGCCACCACGCTCGATGAGGTCCGCCGCGCCCCGCGAAGGCTCGCGACACTGAGCGCGTCGATGGAGTCCGAACGCGCAGCGGTCAAGGAGTTCCTATACGCGAATCTCTACAACACGCCGGCCCAGGAACAAGAGCACGCGCACGCTGAAGAGGTGGTCATCGAGATCTTCGAAGAACTCCTGGCCGAACCCGGCTTGATGCCACGGGACCACCAGGCGCAGATTCCCACAGAGGGGCTGGCCCGCACGGTGGCGGACTACATTGCCGGAATGACCGACAGCTACATTGTGCAGCTGTGGAAGCATCGCGGAGGGCGGTGAGTGATTGCGCGGTGCCCAGCGGGACCACCCGACAGTGG
>JBEKWT010000131.1:0-7972 GCA_049512795.1 Occallatibacter sp. | reverse complement strand
GATGCGGCATCGGTCTGCTTCTCGGACGCATCCGTCCGGCCCGGCGCGAACGGAATCTTCACAGTGTGGCCAGCCTTCTTCGCGCCGGCTTCGACGGCCGCGTCACCGGCCAGCACAATCAGATCAGCAAGCGAGACCTTCTTGCCGCCGGATTTTCTTTTAGCGCCAGCTTGGTTTCCGTTGCCGCCATCGTGGGCTGCGTTGAACTCCTTCTGGATCGCTTCGAGTTTCGCCAGCACCTTGGCGAGCTCGGGGGGCTGATTGACTTCCCAGTCTTTTTGCGGGGCGAGACGAATGCGCGCACCGTTGGCGCCGCCGCGCTTGTCGCTGCCGCGGAAAGTTGAGGCCGACGCCCAGGCCGTTCTTACGAGTTCCGCGATCGACAGCCCTGACGCCAGAATCTTTCGCTTGAGTTCGTCCGCGTCCTTCTCATCGATCAGAGCGTGATTTACGGCGGGAACCGGGTCCTGCCAGATGAGTTCTTCCTTCGGCACCAGCGGACCAAGGTAGCGAGAGCGCGGCCCCATGTCGCGATGCGTGAGCTTGAACCAGGCGCAGGCAAAGGCGTCGGCAAACTCGTCGGGGTGCTCGAGGAAGCGGCGCGAAATTTTTTCGTAGGCCGGGTCGAATCTCAAAGACAAATCGGTGGTGAGCATCGTCGGCGGGTGGGTCTTGGAGGAATCGTGCGCGTCAGGAACAGTGCCCGCGCCATCGTTGTGCTTGGGCTTCCACTGGTGCGCGCCAGCCGGGCTCTTGGTCAGCTCCCATTCGTAACCGAAAAGGTTGATGAAAAAGTTGTTGCTCCACCTGGTCGGAGTCGTGGTCCAGGTAACTTCGAGGCCGCTGCCGATGGTGGCTTCGCCGTTGCCGCTGCCAAAGCTGTTCTTCCAGCCCAGGCCCTGCTCTTCAATGCCGGCTCCCTCAGGTTCGCGATCGACATATTTCAATGGATCGGCGGCGCCGTGAGTCTTGCCGAAGCTGTGACCGCCGGCAATGAGAGCGACAGTCTCTTCGTCGTTCATCGCCATGCGGGCAAAGGTTTCGCGGATGTCGCGCGCGGCAGCGATGGGGTCGGGATTGCCGTTGGGGCCTTCGGGGTTTACGTAGATCAGGCCCATTTGAACAGCAGCCAGAGGGTTCGCCAGCTCGCGGTCGCCGCTGTAGCGCTCGTCGCCGAGCCATTTAGCCTCCGGGCCCCAATCGACGTCCTGCTCCGGCTCCCAAATGTCGGCGCGGCCGCCGCCGAAGCCGAAAGTCTTGAAGCCCATCGACTCGAGAGCCACGTTGCCGGCGAGGATCATGAGGTCGGCCCAGGAGATTTTGCGGCCGTACTTCTGCTTGATGGGCCAGAGCAGCCGGCGCGCCTTGTCGAGGTTGACGTTGTCTGGCCAACTGTTGAGCGGCGCAAACCGCTGCGAGCCACGTCCCCCGCCGCCGCGTCCATCATGAATGCGGTAGGTGCCCGCGGAGTGCCACGCCATGCGGATGAAAAGCGGACCGTAGTGGCCGAAGTCGGCCGGCCACCAGTCCTGAGAATCCGTCATCAGGGCAGTGAGGTCCTTGATCACGGCATCGAAATCGAGGCTCTTGAACTCCTGCGCATAGTCGAACTGCTCGCCCATGGGATTGGAGAGCGAGGACTGCTGATGCAGAATTCCCAGGTTCAGCTGATTGGGCCACCAGGCTGCGTTGCTCTTGGCGCCCGTCGATGTGTGCCTGAGCATGTTGCCCGAGAATGGGCACTTGGATTCGCCAGGCTTTGATTCACGTAATTCGGCGTTCTGATCGTCGACAATCGGCGGTCCTGGGGTCTTTGTCTCGCGTTCAGACATGCGAAATCTCCTTGGGGTTTACGGCCTGTTATCGAAATTTATGGCGTCAGCGTTGCGGGAGGAAAGCCTACCAAACGAAGGCGCGCCGCAGGTAATGATGGATACAGTTTAGCTCTGCCCCGACGGCCAGAACAAATGCGGATGGCTGGAACAAATGTCAAGAGATCGCTCGTCGCGTCGATTCCCCGTAGCCGTTGGATCGCAACGGGCAGTGAACGATCGGAAGCGGCCGATACATGCCGGGTCCGATCGGGGAAAAACTCAGGTTAGTTTCTTGAGCTTCAACGGGCCGAAAAGGACTGTCAATCGTTGAGCGCGCCATGGCACGGGTTCCTGCCCTCTTATCCACATTGGCGCCTTTGATCGGCGTTGACCCTGCGGTTCGGCGTCCGTAGAGTCTTATGAGAAGCACTGAACTTGCCCGTTTTGCGCGGCGCTGCGCGAGGTTGCTCGCGGGCGTATAAAGAGTTTTGTAAGGGTGCTCGACGATTTCTGTTTTGGATTCCGGTTTGGGCCGGCGTGGGCCGCAACGGCCCGGAGTAAACATGCTGAAACTAAAGAAGATTCACATCCTCGGGTTCAAGAGCTTTTGCGACCGCACGGAAGTGACGGTGGCGGGCACGGGGATCGCCGTGGTGGTAGGGCCGAACGGGTGCGGGAAGTCGAACATTCTGGATGGGGTGAGCTGGGTGCTGGGCGAGCAGAGCGCGAAGAGCCTGCGCGGCTCCCACATGCAGGACCTGATTTTTGCCGGGACGCGCGAACGCAAGCCGCTGGGAATGGCGGAAGTGACGCTGACGATGATCGATCCCGAAGCCTACGAGGGACCGGTGCCGGTGACGCCGGAGATCGAGATCGATCACGGAGTCGATCATGAGGGACCGGCAGACTGGGATGAGGACGAGATTCGGCGGCAGCGCGCGAGCGAGGCTGACGAGATCATTGCCAACGAGCAGCCAGGACAGACGATTGAAGAAGAGGGCGGCGAAAGGGCTGACGGCACGCAGGCGCAAGGAGAAGGAGCGGAGGAGCGGGGTCCGGGTTCGCCGCAAGGGGTCGTGCTGAAGATTCGGCGGCGGCGGTTCCGCAGCGCACCGCAAAAGGGCGAAGTGGTGATCACGCGGCGGCTGTTCCGGACAGGCGAAAGCGAATACCTGCTGAACGGGAAACTGTGCCGGCTGCGCGACATTCAGGACATCTTCATGGGCACGGGCCTGGGGCCGGAGAGCTACGCGATCATCGGCCAGGAGCGCATTGGGCAATTGCTTAGCTCAAAGCCCTACGAACGGCGGGCGATTGTCGAGGAAGCCGCAGGAGTGACGCGCTTCAAGACCAAGAAGCGGCTGGCCGAGCTGCGGCTGGAGAGCGCGAAGCAAAACCTGGCGCGCGTGGACGACATTTTTGAAGAAGTGACGCGGCAGATGAACAGCCTGAAGCGGCAGGCGGCCAAAGCGGAGCGATACGCCGCGGCGCGCGAGGAGCTGCGCGGCCGCCTGCGCGTGGTGCTGGCGAGCTGGATGGCCGCGATGGATGCCGATCAAACGCGACTCGAGCAGGAAATTGCGGAGCTGACGGAGCGCATCAACGGTTCGGCGGAGGCGATTGCAGAACATGAAACGAGCCAGCACACGCTGACCGAGCGCGGATACGAGCTGGACCGGGAGGGCGAGGCTGCGCGGACAAAAGCGAACGACGCGGCCGTCGAGCTGGAGCGAGCCACGGCGCGGGAGCGCAGCAATACGGAACGCGTGAGCGAGCTCGACACCCGGATTGCGGCGTCAGGCGCGGAACTGGAGCAGTTGCGAACACAAATTGCTGGAATCGAAGAGGAGCGTACGCAGCAGCGGAGTTTTTTGGAGACGGCGGCCGGCGAAGCGCACGCGTTCCACGAGAAAGTGGAGGCGAGGCAGCATGAGGCGCGCGCCGCGGCCGAGGAGGTCTACACGGCGGAGCGGGATCTCGAAGGCGCGCGGCGTCATGCGATGCACCTGTTGACGCTGGCGGGCAATGCGCGGAATTCCATGGTGCAGGGCGAAGAAAGCCTGGCAGCGCTGGAGCGCGAGGCGGAGCGGCTCGATGGCGAGATGGGGCAGGCGCACATCGAGCAGGAAAACCTGGGCGTCGAGACCGGCGAGTCGCGGCAACGGTTTAATGCGGCGGACGCGACCCTGAAGCGCCTGGAAGAAGAGATTGCCAAGCTGCGCGAGAGCGCGCAGAGCAAAAGGACAGACGAAGGCGCGAGGCGGGCGCTGGTGAACCAAATGCGCGGCGAGCAAGCAGCGGCAGCGGGGCGGCGCGACTCGCTCAACGCGCTAATCCGGAATCATGGCTACGCAACAGACACCGTGCGGCGGCTGCTGAAGCCGGGAGCGCTGGGGCCGTCAGTTGCGACAGCGGGCACGCTGGCAGACTTTGTTGAAGTGAGCGGCGAGCACGAAGCCGTGGTAGACGAGTTCCTGCGCGAAGAACTCAATTACGTTGTGGTGGAAAGCTGGGGCGCGGCCGAAGAGGGCGTACGCGTGCTGAAGACCAGCGATGGCCGCGCGACGTTCCTCGTGCACTCCGATGCGCAGGGCGTGCTGTTTGATACGGGCGAGGGGCCGGTGAACGAGCCGGGCCTGACGCCCCTGCGCGATGCGATCAAAGTGCTGAACGGATTTGGACGGTCGCTGGAGTCGTTGCTTCCCAAGCTGCGGCACGGCTACCTGGCGGAAAATGCGATCGAGGCACAGCGGCTGGCGTTGCGCTATACGCAAGCCTACTTCCTCACGCCGGAGGGCGAGTGCTTTCATCGCTCGACGGTGACGGGCGGCAAGCCGGCGAGCGAGGGTCCGCTGGCGCTGAAGCGCGAGCTGCGCGAGACCGAAGGCCGGCTGGCGAAACTCGAGCAGGAACTGGCGGACGCGGAGAGGGCCGCCGAAGCGCTGACGCGCGCGATCGAGGAGCTGACGGCAGAGCTTGAATCACGCGGCGAGCAGCGGCGTCATGCGGAGAGCGAGGCGGCCAACCTGGGCGCGGCTCTGAAACAGATGGAAGCCGAAGCGCAGCGCATTGAGCGGCGCATGCTGGAGTGGCAGGCGCAGGCGGCGCGCAACAAGGATGCGCGCGAAGCGAGACGGCAGTCTATTGCGGAAAAGCGGGAAGAGGCCGCACGGCTTGAGGCCGAACATGCGCAAACCGAAAGCAGCCTGAACACGCAACTGGCGCAGTTGGAGATTTTGCGGCAGAGGCGCGAGGCGCTGCAACAGGAAGCGGCGCGGATGACCGCGGAGCTGGCAGGCCTGGAAGAGCGGCGGCGCGGAGCGGAAGCTGCGTTCCAGCGCATCGACCGGCTGTTTGGCGATTTGGACCGGCGGGTGCAGACGATCGAGCAGCAGCGAAGCGCGGCTACGGCGGAGCGCGAGCAGCGGGTGAGCGAGAACGCCGAGCTGGTGAAGCGCCATGCGGAGCTGACCGCGGCGCGAGCCGAAGCACTGGCCGCGGCGCAACAAATTGCAGAGCAGGCACAAGCGCTGCGCCTGCAATTGGCAGAGCTTGAAACGCAGCTCAGGAACGAGAGGTCGGCGGTGGACCAACTGCGCGAGGACCGCGCAGGGCGTTCGACCGAGCTGGCCAAGCTGCGCTCCGATCTGGAGCACCTGGAGGCAAGCTGCCTTGCCGAGGTAAACGTTGAGGCGCAGGTGCTGCGCGCTGACGCGGAGATGGCACGGCTGGCCGGCGAGGAACTGGCAGCTGAAGAAGAGACTTGCCGTGGGCTGCGCCAGCGCCTGGAGCAGATGGGCCCGGTGAATATGATGGCGCTCGATGAGTACAAAGAAACGGCGGAGCGCCATGGATTCCTGATGACGCAGCGGCAGGACCTGATCGAGTCCATCGAGAACACGCAGGAGACGATCAAGGAGATCGATCAGATTTCGCGGACAAAGTTCGACGAGGCGCTGGTGGCCATCAACGAGAATTTCGAAAAGGTATTCGCGCGGCTCTTCCAGGGTGGCCAGGCATTTTTGCGCGTGAGCGATGAAGGAAATCTCGAAGAGAGCGGGCTGGACATTGTGGTTTCGCCGCCGGGCAAGAAACTGCAGAACGTCCTGCTGCTGTCGGGCGGCGAAAAGTCGTTGACGGCGCTGGCGCTGCTGGTGGGAATCTTCCAGTTCCGGCCCAGCCCCTTCTGCGTGTTGGACGAGGTGGACGCGGCGCTGGACGAGACCAACGTGGGCCGGTTCGCGGACCTGCTCGAATCGCTGAGCCGCGACACGCAGTTCCTGATCGTGACCCACTCCAAGCGCATGATGCAGGCCGCCGATATGATCTACGGCGTGACCATGCAGGAGCCCGGCGTTTCGAAGGTGGTGAGCGTGCGGCTGGGACAGCATCGCGAGGCGCAGCGAGCGACGGCGTAGGGGCAGGGACCAAGGGACCAAGGGAACGAGGGAACAAGGGAGCGAGGGACCGACGTCGCCGCGATCAACGGTTCACCAATCACCGTTCACGGTCCACGGAGCAGGACGTGCCAGGCAAGCTGGAAATGATTGTTGGGCCGATGCGGAGCAACAAGACTGCAGAGTTGCTGCGCAGGATCGAGACGCGCCGCGAGTACGCCATGCAGCACGTGATGCTGCTGAAACCGAGCGCCGACACCAAGGCCGCCGCGGGCCTCGTCGAAAGCCGCAATGGCAACGGCTGCCGAAAGATGGAGGCGGTCGAGTTCCCTTCCTCCGATCCGTGGACCGTGCTGCCGGTGATTGAAGCGACCGAGCAGCGCATTGGCAAGCGCATTGAGTGCATCGCCCTCGACGAGGGCCAGTTCGTTCACGATCTGTTTCAGTTCACCAAGCGGCTGCTCGACCTGGGCTACGATGTGATGGTTTCGGGCCTGGAACTGGATTTTCGCGGAATGCCGTTCGGCGAAATGCTCGACCTTTCGTGGCTCGTTCGGACTTACGCGGGCAACGTGACCGAGCTGGTGGCCTATTGCAGTTGTGGAGCGAAGGCGCTATATCCGCAGCGGCTGTTGGATGGACGGCCTGCGGACTACTCCAGCCCGATCATCATGGCGGGCGACAACTATGAGCCGCGTTGCGAGGAGCATTTTGTGCTGCCGGGAAGGCCGCATTAGCGGAGAAGCGGGTTAGCGGCGTTAGCGGGGCTAGCGCTGTTAACGGCGCCAAAAGCACCGGGGAGCAGGCTGGCGAGTCTGCAGGTTAGCGAGAGTGGAGCAAAAGGGGTCGGGCTCGGGGCTGGGATCTGCAAGATTGCCGGGGCAAAAATTCGCCCCCGATGGAAAACTTCGCATCGGAGGCGCTTGTAGAGCTAATTACACAAGATAAAGACGGGGACCAGTAGCCGGCACTGGAGGTCGGTAGTACGCGGCTACTGGCGATCCCTGTATTAAACGAAGCTAGCCGCGGCTTCCCCTTTCCACTGCTGCCTCGTGTCGCCCGGCTCAAAGAGGGTTTTCTTACACACCCTCCGAACCTTGTTGACAGATGCAGTGTCTCCCATGCGGAGTCAGGGGTCCGTGACGGCCGTCACAGGGGTTTGTGTTAAGGAAAACGAAGCGATCTTCATTATTGGCTATTCGAGGCTGAAAAGGGATTGGGCGGGGCCAGGGCTGCAGCGACGGCGGCAGCGAAAAACACGAAAGCCGTAAGCAGATCATCCATCACAGTGGGCTTCGCACTGGGCGCAAAAGCATGGGCGATTGACAAAGCGCGGCTGCCGCTCGAAAATCGGACATTCAAGGCGAAACCGGAGAGACTGTGCGCCGCGGTGTTCCAAACCAGGTCGACGCTTCCTGCTGGTCGCGTCGGCTTGAGTCAATGGCTTCGTGACGACTCGTCTCTGGTTTCGCGATCGCCCTCCCGAGGAAGAATCTCCATGGCAGCATTGTTGACGACCAACCTTGGCGACGTGCCCTTGCTGGGCCGCGGCAAGGTGCGCGACCTGTATGCGGTGGACGGCGCGTTGCTGCTGGTGGCGACGGACCGCATCTCAGCCTTCGACCACGTGCTGGGCTCGGGAATTCCGGACAAAGGCAAGATCCTGACGCAGATTTCGCTGTTCTGGTTCGATCTGCTGAAAAATCTCGTTCCCAATCACGTGATCACCGCGAATGTGGAGGAGTACCCGCAGGCACTCCG
>JBEKWT010000130.1:0-7986 GCA_049512795.1 Occallatibacter sp. | reverse complement strand
CCGATTCCATCCCGCTCGAGCCGGGAGCGGTCATGGTAAGAGTGGCCACCGGGGTCTGCTGTTCCGCGAGATACGCGTTCAGTCCCGCCAGATGCCCGCTCAACGCCTGCGCAGCTTCCACAGAACCTGGAACAAGCGCCGCATGCACGCCGCCGCCGCTCAGATCCGCGCGCACACCAACCCAGCCCAGCGCCGGATCCTCAAAGCCCGCCTCGGCCTGATGTCCGCCGGCATGAATCCAGCTTGGCGTTCCCACCGAAGTTCCCGCATCGAGCGCGGCAAAAGTTTCCTGCGGCGCCGCGGACGCTGTCGCGGAGTCGCCGTGAGTCGCCAAAACACCTGCTGTTCCCTGCGCGCCGCCCGGATCGCGCACCATTGCCGGCGCTTCCGGCGCGGAGATCTGCCCCACGACGACATGCGTGCCAATTCCCTGCCCCGCCGCTGCGATTGCACCTCCCGCGACCGCCTCACGGGCAGATCGCGCCATCGACTGTGGTGAGGGCGACGAGCCGCTGTCTCCGCTCGGCTTGTCCGCACTTGCCGTCGAGACAGCGGGATCTACTAATGTGCCGTTCGTCGTGCTCGCTCCGCGATGCGGTTCGAACTCCCCGCTCAGCGTCCTGTGCTCCTCGACGCCGGAACTCGCGCCCGGTCCACTCTGCCGGGTTGCGCTTCGCACCCTCGATGCGCCGGCCACGGAGCCCCCCGGCGCCGCCGAAGAAAACTGCGGTTGCGCCGCAGATTCTACCTGTTCGCCGATAAGAGTTGGCGTGCATCCGATCGTCTCTTCATCGCGCAGCGATTTCTGTGCCGCGTTCGCCGGAGCCGGGCTAGCGGTGACGGGGCTCGCGGCGCGTGCGCCTGCGCCAGAATTCGTTGCAGTCGATGCCGTCGTTATCGATGGAGAGGACCTGGCCGGGATCGCGGCAATCGCTGCTTCCGGCTCCGTCTCGCTCGCGCCGCCCGAAGGTTCAACAATTTGTTTCGCAAGGCTTAGCGAATCCGCTAGAGTTGCAGAAGTGATTTGCGGCTGTACTGGAGCCACCGAATCCGCGAGCCCAGGCCCATCGGCCGGCGGGGACGGCAATCCGTATGTTCCCTGGACGACATTCTGCTGAGCTCCCGCATCGTCAGTTTCGTTGGCCTTCTTCTCGCCCTTAACGCTCGGGCTCGTGCCTGTGGAGCTACCAGAGAGTCCTGCCGGACGAATCGCAGTTGCACTTTGCGCACTCGCCGCTACGCTTGCCGCATTCGACGGACTCCGCGGCCCAGTCGCGGCCGCCGTATTGTTGGCTGGGGAGCCCGCGTTCACTACCGGCCCATTGCCCCGGTTCGTGGTCGGCGCTGGTTGCGCCGCATGCGCGCCAGCCTGGGCGAATGCGGCCTGCGCGCTTTCAACGTCGGGGCGCTCGTCAATTCCAGTCGTCGCGCCGGTCTCGGCTGTCTCGCTCGCGGCTTGATTCGCCATGCCGCCGCTCGTGCGCGCCACCATGCCCCATGCGCGCAGCATCGACTGCCAACTCGCGCCCGTTCCTTCGCCGGGAGCGGCAGTCGCTGCCTGCGCCTGTGCCGCACTGCCTGTGCGTTCAAAGGCCGCGATCGCTCCGCCAGCCCACGTACTCGCGCCGGCTCCCGTTCCCGCACCAGCCCCAGTTACTCCAGGCCCCGTGCCTGCGCCGACTTCCATGCCAACGGGAATCGTCATAGAAAGGGTTAGTGCAGCAAGCGTGCCAAAGTGTTGGGAGAGGGGTTAGGAGATTTTCAAGTCTGGGAAATTGATCCCGTTTAAGGAAACTCCCACCCTACGGCTTAGGAATTCGCTCAAGTGTCAACGTTCACTGCCCCGGGTTCGCTGCCCTTCGCTCGCCGTCCTGAGTCCGCCGCGGTCGCGGCCAACTCGAGCGGCGCCGCGGTTATTACTCTTCGTCACTTGCGCCCTCATTCGTTCGGCCGCCGTGCTGCGCCCGGCTCAGGAACCAATCGTCAAGCTCCTGCTGCGCGCGGCGACCGGCATCGACTGCGTCTTCGGCCTCGGTCTTTTGGATTAAAGTTTCCACCTGGCGCCTTTCGATTCTCTTGGCCAAGAACTCCTGCCGCCGCCGTGCCACCTCAAGCTCCGCCTCCGCAATTCTTGGCTTGAGCGCCGCGCCGTGACGAAGCGCCGCGCGTGTCTCTTCAAGTCCCGCGATCCGGTCGACCAACTCGCCTGTTTTCGCGCTCGCCGTCACCTGCTGCCGTCCGCTGCGCTCGCGCTCCTTGGCCGCGACCAGCGCCAGCTCCATGCGGCGCAAATCTCCCACTGCCGACTCGAGCGCTGCCTCGCGCAACTCCTCTTCAAGTACCCGCACCTGCATCAGGCGGCGCATGGCTCGCGACACCGCCATCGCTCACACCTCGCCGGCCAGCGCGGCAAGGCTGCGCAGGCCATCTGCAAAGCGGACATGCTCGAGCGCGCCTTGCGTGAGAAATGCGCGAATCGCCTCGCGTGCGCGCAGCGCGCGATCGAGCTCCGGGTCGGCGCCAGCCTTGTACGCTCCGATACGCACCAGATCCTCTGAGCGCGCGTAGACCGCCATTAGTTTGCGCACCAACGCCGCCTGCTCGCGATGCTCTTCTCCCGCCACGGCCGGCATCAGGCGGCTGATCGAGTCCAGCACTTCGACCGGTGGATACCATCCCTCCGAGGCCAGCGCGCGAGAGAGCACGACATGCCCGTCGAGCAGCGCGCGCACCGCGTCCACCAGCGGATCCTGCTGGTCGTCGCCCTCCATCAGCACAGAATAAAATGCGGTGATCGATCCCGTGCGAAATCGTCCGGCGCGTTCGACCAGCCGCGCCAGCCGCGCGAACACTGAAGGCGTGTATCCCTTCGCCGTGGGCGGCTCGCCGGCCGCCAGGCCAATCTCGCGCGCGGCCATGGCAAACCTGGTCAGCGAGTCGAGCACCAGCAGCACATGCTTTCCCTCGGCGGCGAAGAACTCGGCCACCGTTGTCGCCGCCAATGCGGCGCGCATGCGCTTGAGCGGTGACTCGTCGGACGTTGAAACCACCACTACCGCACGCGCCAATCCCGCCGGGCCCAGCGAATCGCGCAAAAACTCGCCCACTTCGCGGCCACGCTCGCCCACCAGGCCCACCACAGTGACTTCAGCCTCGGTGTTTCGCGTCATCATGCCGACCAGCGTGCTTTTGCCCACGCCCGATCCGCCAAAGATCCCCACTCGCTGCCCGCGGCCCACTGTCAGGAGCGCATCGATCGCGCGAATGCCCGTGCCCAGCGGCTCCTGAATGGGCACGCGGTCGAACGGCGAGCGCACCGCTCCATCGAGCGGCATCGTCTTCGCGATCGAGGGCATGCGGCCACCATCGATTGGAATGCCTTGCGCGTTTAACACCCGGCCTATCAGAGCCGGTCCCACCTCGATCCGCGGCATCACGCCCTCGGACCACACAGGATCGCCAAAGCGGACGCCGTCGGCGGCCTCGACCGGCATCGACAACACATTTGACCCGCGAAACCCGATCACTTCAGCCGCATGCGCGCGCCCCGCCTGGTCTTGAATCTCGCAACACTCCCCCACCGAAACCGGCGGTCCCGCAGACTCGATCGTCTGGCCCACCGACACGAGGACCTGCCCACGCCAGCGCCATGGTTGCCTGCGCTCGAGCCGCGCAAAGTAGCGTTCAAGCAGCGGCGTCATGCGCGCGCGTCTCCCCGATCCGCGTCATGACCCGTATCCGGCGCCGCGACAACCTCACTCGGGATCGCTCCTTTGGCGCGAACCGCCGCGCTTCCGGCGCGATCAAAGAATCCGCGCTCGATTTCGGCCAACTGAGAACGAACGCCAAGGTCGACCGTTCCCACCTTGCTCTCGATCAAGCAGTCGCCCAGGCGCATTCCCTCGCCCGCCGCAACGACGGGCTTCATCGCCACATGGGGCAGATGCGCAATCGCTTCCTTCCACAACTCGAGTTCCGCGGCGGGCACGCGCAGCTCGACCTCGGACGATCCCGCCAGTTGGCCCAGCGCAACTCGCACTGCCCCGGTCAGCAGCAACGGATCCATCTGCGCCTCCCGGCGCAGGATGCGCGCGGCCAACGCCAGCGCGAGCTTGACCACTTCCTGCTCCACCGCGGCCAGATAGCGATCGCGCTCTTCCGAAAATCTCGACGCCAGCGCCGTAAGCTGCCGTTTGTATCTCTCCGCCTCGGCCGTCAGCGCCGTGCCCTGTGCCTCTCGCTCGGCTTGGCGGCCCTCCTGGCGGCCGCGCTCGCGTCCCGACTCAAACGACTGCCGTGCCTCGTCGGCTGATTGCTCGCTGGACGATGCGCCACGGGCTCCCGCTTGCACAGGCCCAGTTCGGCCGGATTCATCGGTCTCCGCCCAGCCGTTCCATTCCGGCGCTGCACCCGCACCGGGACAGGCTGGGTACTCCAGCACCTCGATCTCGCCCGCCGTCACCGTTTTTGCTTGTGCCGCCATCGTCTGCCGCAAATCCCTGTTCCCTACTGGCTACTCCCTGTTCTCCACCTTCTCGTTCCCGTGTCCCCTGCCGCGGTCCCCGGCGAGCGATTCTTGTTCGCTGAGGTGGCTCGGTCCCTCGGTCCCTGCTTCTCTCACGCCAGCATCTCGTCGCCGGTTTCAAGCTTCAGGATCACCTTGCCCTCGGCCTCCAGCCGCCGCGCCAGGTTGAGAATCTCCTGCTGCGCCTGCGCCACTTCTCGCGAGCGCACCGGGCCGAGTACTTCCATGTCTTCCTTCAGCATCTCCACCGCGCGTGAGCTCATGGCCTTGAAGATCTGCGCGCGCAACTCGTCATTGGCGCCGCGCAGGGCCATCGCCAGTTGCCGCTTGTCGACGCCCGAAACAATCTCGCGAATGGTGGCCGGCGGCACGGTGATCAGATCCTCGAAGGTGAACATCAGGTTGCGGATGCTCAGCGCCAGCTCCGGCTGGTTCTCTTCGATCGTTTCCAAAATCTTCTTCGACTCCTCCGCGTTGAGCCGGTTCAGCAGATCTGCCACCGCCCTGAAGCCCGAATAGCTGCGGCGCGCCGTTTCGCCTACGCTTTCCAGACGCCGGTGCAGAATCAGCGCCACCTTCTGCGCCATCTCCGGAGAAAACTGACGCATCTCCGCCAGTCGCTGAATCGAAACCACCTTGTGTTCTTCGGTCAGATTGTCCAGCACCATCGACGCGCGCTTGGGATCGAGGTGCGCCAGCACCAGAGCGATGGTCTGCGGGTGTTCGGAGTCGAGCAGCTTGCCCAACTGCTGCGGATCGGTGCGCTGCAGCTTGGCCAGATTTCCCTGCGCCGCCTCCTGCGAGCGCCGCATCAGCGCCAGCAGGTCGTCGGCGCGTTGCTTGCCAAAGGCCTCGATCAGTACGCGGCTGGCGTAGTCCAGGCCGCCGTGCACCATGAAGTTCTGCGTGTCCAGCAGCTGCCAGAACTCTTCCAGTATCTGCGCAGAGAGCTCCGGCGTAATGCCGCGCAGATCCGCCAGCTCCTCGGTGATCTGCTGAACATCGGACTCCGGCAACGCGCGCAGAACCTCCTTGGCCAGCTCCTCGCCCACGGCTACAAGCAGGATCGCGGCCTTGCGCACACCGGAGATGTTCGCTCCCGAGTGGTGCCGCGTTGCTTCGCTCTCGCTTCCCAGCTCCGCCAAGACAACTTCCCTTCCCGCACCCGTGCTTGCCGAATTTCCTAGTCCGAATGAATCCAGCTCTGCAATAACCGCGAGCTCTGCGTGGGCTCGCGCTTCAGGTGGCCTCTCACCTGCTCGAAGATTTCCTGATTCCGCAGCCGCTCGGGATCCATCGGCGCGGGCTCGGGAGGATTCAGCGCCGTCTGCGATGCGGCCGCCGCAGCCAGCTCCCGGCTTGCCGTTTTGCCCGGCGCTCGCGTGGCCAGCGCCGTACCGGCGTGACGAATGGCGGGACGCACGGCGAAGGCCACGACCACCATCAGGCCCACGAGCAGCGCGAGATACTTCACCAGCACCGGCGAGTTCTCCGCCGTGTTCAGAATCTGCTCCGGAACGGCGACTGGCGGCTGACCCTGGTTGCCGTCGAAGGCCAGATCCTCGACCGTCACTACATCGCCGCGCGAGGTGTCGAAGCCCACCGCCGCCTGGGCAAGAGTGGTCAGGTTGCCGAGTTCCGAGGCCGTGCGCGGCTGCCAGACGGGAGCATGATTCTTCGTTGCCGGCTCGATCAGCCGGTCGTTCACCACGATGGCCGCGGTCAGCCTGCGCACGCGGCCCGGATTTTCGATCGTGTGCCGCACTGTCTTCGAAACGCCGTACGTACTCGACTCGCTCTCGGCGCTCTCAGGCTGCGTCGTCTGCTTGGGATACACCGGCAGTCCGCCTGAGGCGGACGTGTTGGGCGCGTTCGACGCCGTGCCGGGAACTCCCGCAGCCACTGGCTGCGGGCCAGTGGACTGCTGGGTGCGCTGCATTTGGAGCGTCACCGTCTTTGCGGGGTCGAAGGTCTCCGCGGTTTCATCGGTGGCTGTCTGGTCGTAGTCGAGTGTCACCGAGGCGCGCACATTGCCCGCACCGGTCACCGGCTCAAGCGTTGAGACGAGTTTGTCCTCGAGAGCCTGCTCGGCGCTCAATCGCATCGCGTCGGGAGTCTTCGGGCCCAGCGGCAGGTTGCCCGAGGCATCCACTAACACCACGTGATCTGGGGTCAGGCCGTCGACGGCCGAGGCCACCAGATTGCGAATCGCCTCCGCCTCGCCGTCGGCCAGCGAACTGCGCCGCAGCTTGAGCACCACCGAAGCTTTGGCCGGCCGCTCCTCGCCCTGAAAGAGCGAATCGTGCGGCAGCACCAGATGCACGCGCGCCGATTGAACGTCGGAGAGCGTCCCCACCGTATGCTCGAGCTCGCCCTCAAGCGCTCGCTGATAATTCACCTGCTCGTCGAACTCCGATCCCACCCAGTTCGGCTTGTCGAAGATCTCAAAGCCCAGCCGGCCGCTCTTTACTCCGCCCTTGGCCGCGGTCGCCAGGCGCGCCTTGTCCAGTTCGGCGGCGGGAACCATGATTCCCACGCCATCAGCCGAAGGCTCGAAGGGAATCTGCGCTGCGGCGAGAATCTGGCCGATCTGGCGCGCATCGTCCGGATCGAGGTTCACATAGAGCGTGCGCCAGTCGGGGCTCAGCGCCCACCACGTCAGTCCGCCGATAAGCGCGATCAGCATCAGGGCGCTCACCGCCACCCAGCCGCGCTGTGCTGCCGCCATCTGCGCCCAGCGAACCCGCACCAATCCCCAAAACCCGCGCCACTGCCCGCCCGCCTGCACCCTCCCCGGCACTGCCGGCGGGCTCTTCTCCAACTGTGTACCCGTGGCCATGGTTTCCGTTTCTCGTTTTTGCGCCGAGCTTCAACTCTCGGCTACCCGCTCTATCTAGAATTGCATTCCCATCACGCTCTGGTAGGCCTGCACCGCCTTGTTGTGCACTGCCAGCGCCAGTTCAAAGGCCATGTCCGCTTTTTGAGTGGCGATCATCGCCTGATGCACATCCACGCCCGTACCGGTCATCAGTCCGCTGACAGCCGCATTGGCCTGCTGCTCAAGCTGACTCACTTCTCCCACGGCGCCGGTGATCAGATCGGCAAACGGCGCCGCGGAAGCCGCACCTGCTCTACCAGGCGAGAACAGGCTCGCCGCTCTGGCGCCGGACGAAGCTACGCCTGATGCCGCGCCAGGTGCCGCACCCGCAACCGCACTGACGGCATTCATTGCAGTCAACATTGATTCGCGCCTCCGCTCTCGCTCATTCCGTCGATTCCCTGTTTCCTGATTTTTTTCCGCGTTTCCCTTGCTACCACCTCATTGCTGCCTAGCTTTTGGCAATCTCCAATGCCGACGTGATCATTCCCTTCTCGGCCTGCACGGCAGAACCATTCAGGCCATATGCACGCGTCGCCCCCATCAGGTCCACCATTTCTGTAAGAGGATTAATGTCGGGATA
>JBEKWT010000129.1:0-8102 GCA_049512795.1 Occallatibacter sp. | reverse complement strand
TTGAGTCTTCGACTGGTGCCCACGAATGTGCCGCTGGTCCCCAGGCCCGCAACAAAATGAGTCACGCGGCCCTCGGTCTGCCGCCAAATCTCAGGTCCTGTGCCATCAAAGTGAGCCTTCCAGTTGGCGTCGTTCGAGTATTGATCCACATAGCAAAAACGTTCCGGGTCGTTACCGGCCAACTCAAGCGCGCGGCGAATGGCTCCATCGGAACCCTGCCCGGGATCGGTCCAATCCACCTGCGCTCCGTAGGCCTTTAGGATGCGTTTTCGCTCCGGGGAAGCATTGGATGGCATTGCCAGCCGCACAGAAAACCCCTGCGCTGCACCCAACATGGCTAGTGCAATCCCAGTATTCCCGCTGGTTGCATCCAGCAATGTCTTCTCCGGTCCGAGTTTTCCCTCTGCCCGCGCTTCGCGCACCATCGCCCACGCGGCACGGTCCTTTACGCTGCCGCTCGGATTCAGCCATTCGGCCTTGGCCAGCAACGTCACTCCCTCAAAGCCGCGAACTGCCTTGCGAATGCGAAGGAGCGGAGTCTCGCCGATCCGCGCAGTCACCGATAAGCCGAGCTCAACCTCCGCGCATTTTGATCGCATCGATAATCGCCGCCGCGCTTCATTCATGAGGTTGTGGCCACTGCCACTGTGCTAATGCAAAGTGTGGATCAGGTGCGAACTCGCGCCTGGCAATCTTTGACGCCCATCCCGATAGGATTAAGGATCCTGAAGGATTAGTTGGAGAACTGTGGTCCTGCCACGGCGCTCAACTCCACGGGACAAGGCCGAAAGGAGCGACAACAGCAGCATGGGCACACGGAATGCACACGGAAAGTATAGAAGAGCATGAAAGCGAGGTCAATTTTGCAATCGACTATTCCCGGGTGCATGATGGCGGCCGAAAGAATGTGTGGAGAGCGGCGCAAGGCGTCTAGCGTGTTCTCGGCGGCTTCGCCTTGGCCGCTCCTATGCGACTTCCCGCACCTTCATCACCAGGCACGCGATCGTGTCCTCCGCCTTCACCAGCATCTGGTGCGGTGTTCCCGCCGGCACGTGAGCAAAATCTCCCGCCCGCATCGTCTGCCGCGCACCGCCCTCGATCGACAATCCGCGTGTCTCACCCGGCGCAACCGTCCGCGCCCCGGTCACCACTCCACCCGTCACCAGCGTTGCTTTGCCGGCCAGCACGCAAAACAAATCCGCGAACTTCTCGTGCACTTCCGCTTCGCCATCGCGGCTCCGGAACGAAAGCATGGTGCTGTGCTGTGGGTACTCCTTCAGCGTCTCCGACGCCGACCCATCTCCATGCTTGGCCATCTTGCGCAGGTACGCCGCGCGCTCCAGCAGAACCGCCGGCGACCAATGATCCACGGGGTTCTTCGTCTTGATTGTTTTTGGGCTTACGTCGTCCAGATTCACATCCTTCAAGATCTCTCTCGATAGCAAATCCATCTCGTCTCCTTCGGCCCCCGAAAACGTCCAGCCATCGCCGCCGTTCACAGCTCCGCCAGTTTTCGCGCCCGCTTGAAAACCTTCAGTAGCATCGGACGCGTCAGCTTGCCAGTGTTTGTATTTTGAAGGGAAGGATGATAGCTGGCGATCGCGATCAGGCCGCCCGGCAGCTTGTGCTCCGCTCCGTGCGCAAAAACAAACCCCGATCGCGTTTTCATCATTCCCGTTCTGACTATGTGCCCCATTAAACCATCGAATGCGATGCGCCCCAGACAGACCACCACGCGCAGATCCTTGAGCAGCTTCATCTCCTGATCAAGCCAAGGCGCGCAGTTGTGCAGTTCTTCCGGTGTAGGCTTATTGCCCGGCGGCGCGCAGCGCGCCACCGCCGTGATCCAAAGCCCGCTCAGCTTCATCCCATCGTCACGCGAAACCGCTCTGGACTGCGAGGCAAATCCAGCCTCGTGGAGCACCGGATACAGAAAGTCGCCCGATCCATCGCCCGTGAATGGTCTTCCTGTTCGATTCGATCCGTGTGCCCCCGGCGCCAATCCGAGCGCCATCACGCGCGCCTTCGGGTCGCCAAACGATGGCACCGGCCGTCCCCAATACTCCCAGTCCACATAGGCCCGCCGCCGTTTCCGCGCCACCTCCGCGCAATGTGTGCGCAACCTCGTGCAAAGTTCGCACGCAACAATCTGCTCATTCAACGCTGTAAGAGTTGTGGCCCCGGCCATGAGGAGATTCTACGGCGCGGCGGCAACAGGTTATGGCAAACTTGGTGCGGAGGAACTCGCACGATGAAACATGCAAGGCTCTTGCTTCTGGCCGGCGATTTTGTTGAGGACTACGAGATTATGGTTCCTTTTCAGGCGCTGCAAATGGTCGGCCACACAGTCCACGCCGTCTGTCCTGGCAAAAAGAAAGGCGATCAGGTTCGCACTGCCATTCACGATTTCGAAGGCGATCAAACCTACACCGAAAAGCGCGGCCATAATTTCACGCTCAATGCCACCTTCGACGAGATCGACCCTTCCAAATACGACGGCCTCATCATTCCCGGCGGCCGCGCGCCCGAATATCTCCGACTCAACCCCAAGGTTCTCGACCTCATTCGCCACTTCGCCAAATCCGACAAACCTATTGCCGCGCTCTGCCACGGCCCGCAACTGCTCGCCGCCGCTGGAGTCATCAAGGGCCGGAAACTCAACGCTTATCCCGCCTGCGCTCCCGAAGTCGAGCTTGCCGGAGGAACCTACGTCTCCGTCGATATGACGGATGCCGTCGTCGATGGCAATCTCGTCACTGGCCCGGCCTGGCCCGCACATCCCGTCTGGCTTGCCCGATTTCTTAAGGTTCTTGAGGCCCACGCAGCCGCCTGATCTTGTCTTCATTCGGATCAACTTTTCACCGTAGCGGCGCGAGTTCCGCCATTCCGCGCCGCGTCTTCCCGCCGCGCACGCTGTGCCATACTGAATCTGTCTCCGGCTTCCCTCAGGAATTGGAACCACCGCGTATGTCCGGCCAACCCAACCCGGAGTTCCTGCGCCGCGCCATCGCGCTGGCCACGCGGAACGTTCTCACAGCAACGGGCGGCCCGTTTGCCGCGGTCGTCGTGCGCGACGGCAAAATTGTCGGTGAAGGCGCGAACTCCGTCACCGCGACAAACGATCCCACAGCCCATGCTGAAGTCAACGCCATTCGTGCCGCAGCCAAGTCTCTGGGAACCTTCTCGCTCGCGGGCTGTGTGCTCTATACCAGTTGCGAGCCCTGCCCCATGTGCCTCTCTGCGGCCTACTGGGCGCGCCTCGACGCCGTCTACTACGGAGCCAGCGCCGCCGACGCAGCTCGTGCCGGCTTCGACGACGCCCTTCTCTACGCCGAGCTCCGCAAGGACCCGAACCAGCGTAAACTCCAGGCAACGCAATTGCTCGCCGACGAAGCCTGGGCCAGCTTTGCCGCATGGATTGCCGCGCCGAACAAGGTCGAGTACTGATCTGAAGAGAGTCTCTCAACGGTCGGAGCGGATGGAGTCAGCGGCCTCGCCCGATGGGGCGCCGGCGCCAATCGTGAGTCGGTCTCGGCCGTTTGTTCTGCCCATCGTTACGAGCATTAACAATCCCTGCAGAACCAGGACCAGAGAGATGACAAAAACGAAGCCCTCAAAATGGGCGGAGCGCGCATTGCGCAGGAAACTTGCGGCGCCAAACCAGATGAGCGCAACGGCGGCCGGCCAGAACCACCGTTCACGGCGCACACCAAGATGAAGCATCCGCGCCAGCAGCGTGGCCACGCAGATGGCTGCAATCAGCAGCGCGACTGCGGTCCGCGACGCGAATCCAGCGTGCCGCAACAGCAACTCCATAAGCGCGAGCCAGCAGCTGCAAATCAAAGTCACGAGCGAACTGAAAATCAGAAGCCTTCCCATCGGCCCTCCCTCCGAAGCACACCGCCGCGCGAAGCTCAGACAATGGCGGAAATACCAAACATCGGCCCGCGGACGGCCTATGCGTGGCATGATCGATTCAACGTACTCTTCCCGCAAATCGCCCGCTACGGTCTCCCGGTCGCGCGCCGCCAGCAACCGCTCCAGCAGGAATTCCGCCCATCGCGGTGGACCAGAAAAATTCATGACTTCACCGCCGCCGGCACTTTCACGCCTTGCCACATCTTTGCCAGGGTCTTTTGCGCATCCGCAAGGGCACGATTCCCCATGGCCGCAACCACGTAATAGCGGCGGGCTCGACCTCCCCGAATCGCGGTGCCTTTCGCCAGCCGGGAATCGATGAGCCCGCGCTGTTCCAGGCGATCCAGCGTGGTGTAGACAGCCCCCGCAGCCACGCTTTTCGTAAGAGATTCCTGAACCTGGTGTAGAACCGCCCGGCCGTAGGCGCCGTCGCCCAGGCGAAGGATCGCCAGCAACACTGCTTGCTCGAATGTTCCCAGCAAATCTGACATGCCTACAATGTAGGCATGTTGGCATTCCGTGTCAATAGACAAAAAATCAGGCCTCGCGAGGAGCTGGAAAAAGCCGGCACCCTCCGCGCAACCCCGATGAATCTCCGATTACCGCGCGCCCGATCCTTGACCCCGTGCCGCTACGTTGCGTATGCTGCGAGCGTTTACGCGTGGTGCAGAGCTTCTGAACAGACGCCGCAAGGGGAGAGCCCGCATGAGCACCGCTGCCACGGCCGCAACTCCTGCTCCCAAAATCGCATCCAAGCCACTTCTCGTTCGCCGCGCTGCCGTTCTCGGCGCGGGAACCATGGGCGCCCGCATTGCCGCTCATCTGGCCAACGCCGGAATCCCCGTTCTTCTGCTCGATCTTCCTGGGAAGCCTGGGACTTCGGAACGTGCGCTCGCTCTCACGGCTCTCGAGGCGCTATCAAAATCCAAACCCGCTGCCTTCTTTGAACCATCGCGCGCGGCGCTCATCACTCCCGGCACGTTCGACGACGATCTGGCCAAACTCGCGCAGTGCGATTGGGTCATCGAAGCCGTCGCCGAGAACCTCGAAATCAAAACCGCGTTGCTGACTCGCGTCCTCCCCCATCTCGCTGCGCACGCGTTTCTCACCACGAACACCTCCGGCCTGCCCATATCGCGCATCGCCGCCGCGATTCCCGCTATCCGTGGCCGCTTCTTCGGCACGCACTTCTTCAATCCCCCGCGCTACATGCGCCTCCTCGAAGTTATCCCCACCGCCGATTCCGATCCCGCCGCCGTCTCCGCCTTCTCCGCTTTCGCCGATCTCCACCTCGGCAAGCAAGTTGTCTTCGCGCACGACACGCCCAACTTCATTGCCAATCGCATCGGTATCGCGTGCCTGTTCAACGCCGCCAACCTCATGCTCGAGCAAGGACTCTCCATCGGGGAAGTCGACGCGCTCACCGGCCCCGCCATCGGTTGGCCGCGCACCGGGACCTTTCGCCTCGCCGACCTTGTTGGCATCGACATCCTCGCCCACGTCGCGGCCAACTTTCCACAGGGCGTAACCGGCGGCCGGTTTTCCTCAATCCTTGCCGAGCTTCTCAAACGCGGCTGGCTGGGCGATAAATCCGGACAGGGTTTCTACAAGAAGACGCGCGGCCCAAACGGCACGGATTCTGCCGGCAAAGACGAGCGCCTCGTCCTTGATCACGCCACCTTCGAATACCGCCCCTCCGCCAAGCCAGCGCTTCCCTCGCTCGAAATGGCGAAAAACGCCGCAACGCTCCCCGAGCGCCTGCGCCTGCTCCTCAAGAACGATCCCGCCAAAGACAAAGCCGCGGCCTTCCTCTGGCCCTTTCTCTCAACGCTCTGGAACTTCGCAGCCGATCGCATCGGCGAAGTCGCAGATGACGCACCCTCCATCGACGAAGCGATGCGCGCCGGCTTCAATTGGGAGCTCGGCCCCTTTGAAATGTGGGATGCAGCCGGAGTGGCCGAAACCGTCGCCCGGATGAAGACTCTCGGCCTTCCCGTCGGCGCTCCCGTCGAGGCTCTTCTCGCAGCATCGTGCATCACGTGGTATTCACCCGATCGCGACGCCTGTTTCCAGCCGACAGCCAAACAACTCATTCCCATCCCCGGCGTCCCCGGTCACGCCCGCGTCGCCGATTTCCGCCGTTCGCTTGGCGTCATCCGCACCAACCCAGGCGCGTCGCTGGTCGATCTCGGCGACGGCATCGCGTGCATCGAGCTGCACTCACTCAAGAACGCCATCGGCGGCGACGTTCTTTCTTTGATCTCCTCTGTTCTCAACCCATCCTCCGATGCGGTCCGCGATTTCGCGGGCTTCGTCATCTCCGGCGACCGCGACAACTTTTCTGTCGGCGCCAATCTGATGCAGCTCCTGCTGACCGCGCAGGAAGGCGAGTGGGACGAGCTCGCCCGCGTGATCCACAGCTTCCAGCAGATGACCGCGGCCATCAAATTCTGTCCGCGCCCCGTCGTCGCCGCGCCCTTCGGTCTTACTCTCGGCGGCGGCGCCGAAATCTGCCTCCACGCCGCGCGCCGCCAACCTCACGCTGAAACCTATATGGGCCTCGTCGAAGCCGGCGTTGGCCTTATCCCCGCGGGCGGCGGGACCAAGGAAATGCTGCTGCGCGCTCTCGACGCTGCTGCTGCCCTCGCCCCGCCTGAGCCTCGCGACCCGCCGTCGCGCTTCGCCCAATCCGCTGAAGTTGCCACGGTCCTCAAGCGCGCTCTCGAAACCATCGCCATGGCCAAAGCCTCAACCTCTGCCGCTGAAGCACGCTCGCTCGGCCTGCTCGCTTCTGCCGATCGCATCACCATGAACCGCGAGCGCCTGCTGCTCGACGCCAAGGCGCAGGCCGCAGCCCTTGCCGAGTCTGGCTACGCTCCGCCGCAGCCCCGTGCGCAAATCCCCGCTCCCGGCGTCGCCGCGCTCGCCACGCTTGAAACCGGAATCTACTTGATGGGCGAGGCCGGCTACGCCTCCGAACACGACCAGAAGGTTGCTCGCTGGGTCGCGTACATTCTTGCCGGAGGCCGCGTCACGCCCGGTTCTCTCGTCAGCGAGCAGTATTTTCTCGATCTCGAACGCGAGGCCTTCCTTTCCCTTTGCGGCGAGCGCAAGACGCAGGAGCGAATTGCCTTCACCCTCAAGACCGGCAAACCGCTGCGCAACTAGGAGAGGAAGTTAAAGTAGTATGGTTTCGTTAGCGGCGGGAGGCGATACTGTGAACAGGCTTTCGGGTGCAAAGATGCGTGATCGAGCGTCGCAGCTTGAGGGGTATCGGCGAATGGCAGCGGATGCTGCGCAAGAGCAGGAAGCTCTGGAATGGTGTGAAGCGCTTTGCGGGGATGCACTCGGCGCTGAGGAAGGAGAGGCGTCAAAACATGCTGAAGAGCAGATATCGCATGGTAAGAAGCTCTCTCAATGAGTGATCAGACCCAAGGCCCGCTCATCTTCCATACCCGGCGTGGAGCCTTAATTGCTCTTTGTATCGGGATTCTACTCACACTGAGAAACTTTCGTTATCTATTTGAACTCTGCGTGCCCGGACATAAGAGTTGGTTAACTCGCTACCATTTCCCGCCAACTCACTTTTCAATCATTCTCGATCTCTGGTGTGCCGTACTTTTCGCCGGAGCGCTCATCCTCATACTGCGCCGCTCACGGGGAAGCGAACGTGTGTACTTGGCATTGTTCTTGAGTACAGTCGTTCTTGCCCCGATCAAATACATTTCTTCTGTCGCATCGGTACATGCCTATACGTGGCTGGCGACGATCCTGGAGCTGGGCCTCATCCCGAGCGCGATATGGATGTACAAGGTCCTTCCCCCGCGGATTCTCAAATCGGAAGCAGAGTGAACAACCAGGCGCTAGAATGCTCCTGAGCCCGATTCATGTCCGCAATCTTTCGCAAAGCGCGAGCTGCTTCCTTTCTTCTGATCGCCGTTCTCGCCGTCTCCGGGCAACAGTCAGATTTCGGAAAGCTCGATGAGAGCGGGCAGATTATGATCGACGGCCACTCCACCCCCTACCTCATCCGCCATCTCCCGGTCAGCTCGTTTCCCGATTTGCCGGCCGCAATCGAGGAGCAGCTCAACCTCCGCGGCTGTCTCATTCCGCAAACCTACGAAGCGCACCGCCCAGAAAACGTCGTCCACGCCAGCCTTGAGCGCCCTGGCTCCTCCGATTGG